>CAZPSW010000079.1:1002-7224 GCA_964589255.1 uncultured Dehalococcoidales bacterium | reverse complement strand
CCAGACCTGTTTGTTGGCGGGGATATCAACCCCGGCGATACGCGGCATTCAATGCCTCCTTTAACCCTGGCGCTGCTTGTGCTTCGGGTTGACGCAGATCACCCGCACCACGCCGTGGCGCTTGATCACCTTGCACTTGTCGCACCTGACTTTAACTGATGCCCTGACTTTCATTTTCGCCCCTTACTTCAGCCGGTAGGTGATTCTGCCCCGACCTAGGTCATAGGGAGACAGGTCAATCAGGACCTTGTCCCCCGGCAGTATCTTGATGTAATGCAGCCGGATCTTGCCGGAGATGTGCGCCAGCACCTGGTGCTGGTTCGCCAGCTCCACCCGGAACATGGCATTCGGCAGTGCTTCCACTACCGTGCCCTCAACCTCAATTGATTCTTTCTTCGCCATTTTCTCTTTTTATGTTCACGCTGCCAGCGTCAGTATCTCCGGCCCGTTCGCAGTCACCGCCACGGTGTGCTCGAAGTGAGCGCTGAGGCTGCCGTCGGCGGTGTAGACCGTCCAGCCGTCATCAGCCACTCTGGTGCGCCAGCCCCCGACGTTGACCATCGGTTCCAGCGCCAGCACCATGCCCGGCCGCAGCTCGATGCCATTGCCCGGTACACCGAAATTCGGCACCTGGGGCTCCTCGTGCATCTCCCGTCCGATGCCGTGGCCGGTGTATTCCCGCACCACGCCGTAACCGTATGCCTCCGCATACGCCTGGACGGCGGCTCCGATGTCCCCCAGGTGGTTACCCGCCAGGCAGGCCCCGATGCCCGCCTCCAGGCTGGCCTCGGTGACCCGGAGCAGCGCCTCCGCCTCCGGGGTCAGTTGCCCCAGGCCGAAGCTCAGCGCGGCGTCCCCCTGGAAGCCGTGGCTGATGGCCCCGAAATCGCAGGAGACCAGGTCCCCCTCGAGGAGCACCCGCTCACCGGGGACGCCGTGCACGATCTGGTCGTTCACCGAAACGCAGAGGTGCGCCGGGAAGCCCCGGTACCCCTTGAACGAACTGGTGCCGCCCAGATGTTGGCACTCCCGGCGGGCGATGTCATCAAGGTCCCTGGTGGTCATCCCCGCCCGGCACTCACTTTTCAGTTTTTTAAGTACGTTGCCGACGATCTTGCCCGCTTCCAGCATCAGGCCAATCTCGCGATCGGACTTTATTATAATACTCATTTCAGGCCGGCGATAATCCTCTGACTGATCTCCCCGACGTGGCCGCTGCCGTCAACCTCGAGCAGCTTGCCGGCGGCGGCGTAATAATCGATCAGCGGTGCCGTCTCCGCGAAATAGACCTTGAGACGGCTTTCGATTGTCTCCGCATTGTCGTCCGCCCGCTGGTAAAGTTCGCCGCCGCACTTGTCGCAGACGCCGGGCACCTGCGGCGTCGAATTGACCTCGTGGTACGGCGCCTGGCAATCACGGCAGACCCAGCGTCCGCCGAGCCGGCTTTTGAGCTCATCCTCGTCAATTTTAATATACACCGCGTGGTCGATCTGTTTTCCACTCGCCCCCAGCGCTCGGTCCAGCGCCGCGGCCTGCGCCAGGTTGCGCGGGAAGCCGTCAAGCACGATGCCGCCGGCCGCGTCCGGCTGTGCCAGGCGCTCCTCAACCATGCTCACGGTGACATCATCGGGTACCAGTTTTCCCTGTTCCATATACGTTTTAGCCTTGAGGCCGAGCGCGGTGCCCCGGGACAGCGCGTGCCGGAAGAGGTCCCCGGTGGCCACGTGGGTGAGGCCCAGTTCCCGCGTCACGAAATCCGCCTGTGTGCCCTTACCGGCGCCGGGCGCTCCGAGCAATACCAGGTACAATGTCTGTCGTTAACTCCTATTTGATGAATCCTTCGTAACGGCGCATTACCAGTTGCGCCTCCAGCTGTTTCATGGTGTCCAGTGTGACACCGACGATGATCAAAAGGCCCATCGAGGATAGCGCCAGGTCAACCCCGGTGATGAGACGGCTGATAAATGGAATCACCGCCACCAGTGCCAGGAAGATCGCCCCGGCCCAGGTGATGTGCCGCGTCACGTTGTCCAGGTAGAGCTTGGTGTTCTTGCCGGGACGGATACCGGGAATGAAGCCGCCCTGCTTTTGCAGCACGCCGGGCAGGTCCTGCTGCTGGAAGATGACGGTGGTATAGAAGAAGGCGAAGCCCACCACCAGCAGGAAGTTGAGCACCCAGTAGATCAGGCCCAGTGGCAGCGCCGCGCTGGGTTGGAATATATCCGCTACACTGGCGGCGAAGGGCGAGTTGGCTGCGAAATACGAGGCCACGATGCCGGGGAAGATGACCACGCTCATGGCGAAGATCAGCGGGATCATGCCCGCCGAGTTGACGCGGATGGGGACGTGGGTGGAACCGGCCTGGCGGTACATGCGCCCACCCTTGAAGACGTTGCGGCTGTACTGCACCGGAATGCGCCGGTGCGCCTCGGTGAAGATGACGATGAAGGCGATCGTCATGATCGCGATCACTAAGTAGCCGATGACGCCGCCGGGGTTGGTGGCGAAGGTGACGCCGCCGCTGCCCAGCATCGCCGGGTAGCCGGCCACGATGCCGCCGAAGATGATGATCGAGATGCCGTTGCCGATGCCGTACTTGGTGATCAGTTCACCCATCCAGACGAGCAGCATGGTGCCCGCGATCAGGGAGATCACCATTGTCACCAGCGGCAGCAGCGCGATCTCCGTGCCGATAACCTGCTGGGATTGCAGGAACACGATCTGCCCGTAACCGGAAAGACCGGCCAGCGGCACGATCAGCCAGTGCGTGATGAGGTTGATCTTGTGGCGTCCCGCCTCGCCCTCCTGCTGCAACATCTGGAGGCGCGGGATTACCGGCACCAGCAGCGTCATGATGATGCTCGAAGTGATATAGGGGTAGACCCCCATCGCGGCGATGCTGAAATTGCGCATCGCGCCGCCGCTGAAGAGGTCCAGCATACCCAGCAGCTGGTTCCGCGAAAAAAGATCTGCCAGCGCTACCGGATCTATGCCCGGCAGCGGCACGTGTGCGATGAAACGAAAGATCACCAGGATGCCCAGCGTTACCAGGATGCGCTTGCGCAGATCCGGCAGGCTGAAGGCGTCCGTCAGGGCCTGGAAGAGACGGGGTTTACTTTGTCGCTGCTGCATTCTCGACCTCTTCCGCGGTGCCGCCGGCGGCGGTGATCTTGGTCTTCGCCGCCTCGGAGAACTTGTGCACGCGCACCGTCAGTGCCACCGTGATGTCCCCGTTACCGAGCACCTTGACCGGCTTGCTGCCGCTCTTCAGCAGGCGCCGCGCCACCAGCGCCGCAATGGTAACCTCATCACCGGCGGCGAACTGGCTTAACTGCGCCAGGTTGACCACGCGGTACTCCACGCGGAACGGGTTTTTGAAACCACGTTTGCGCGGCAGGCGGCGCACCAGCGGCAGCTGACCACCCTCGAAACCACGGTTCGTACGGTTGCCGGCGCGTGAGCGCTGCCCCTTGGAGCCACGGCCCGAATAGAAGCCGGAGCCGGAGCCGTCACCACGGCCAATACGCTGGCGTTTCTTCGTCGCCCCCGGCGCCGGGGACAGTGTATCCTGCCTAATCAATGGCTGCCTCCACCTTCACCAGGTGACGTACCTTCATAATCATACCGCGCACGGAGCGCGTGTCTTCCTGCTCCACCGTCTGGTGCAGGCGGTGCAGTCCCAGCGAGCGCAGCGTCAGGCGCTGCCGCTGGGCGTAGCCGATGCCGCTCTTGACATAGGTGATACGCAGCTTAGTCAAGGCCGGCCTCCTCCGGGGCTGCTTCCGGCGGTGGCGGCGGCACCACGCGGTAGGTGCCCTTGCGTAGGGCCACCACTTCAGCGGGGAAGCGCAGTGCCGCCAGTGCCCGGATGGTGGCGCGGGCGGTATTCGTTTTATTCGCCGAACCCAGGCTCTTGGCCACCACGTCCTGGACGCCACCGGCTTCGAGCACGGCACGGATGGCGCCCCCGGCGATGACTCCGGCGCCTGGCGGGGCCGGCTTCAGCAGCACCCGGGCGGCGCCGTAATTCATGATGATGTCATGCGGCACGGTACCGTTCTGCATCGGAATCTTGATCAGGTTCTTGCGGGCCTCCGCTGAGGCTTTCTGGATCGCCACCGGCACCTCGTTAGCCTTGCCAGTACCAACGCCGACGTGGCCCATGCCGTCACCGCTGGCCACCAGCGCGCTGAAGGACATGCGCTTACCGCCCTTCACCACCTTGGAAACGCGGTTGATGTAAATCAGCTTGTCGTTTAGTGCCAGATCGTTGGCATCAATCTTCCTGTCCAACATGTTCCGTCCTTAAAATTTCAGACCGGCCTCGCGGGCCGCCTCGGCCAGGGCCTTGACCCGGCCGTGATACTGGTAGCCGCCACGGTCAAATACCACCCGGCTGATGCCAAGTTCCTTTGCCCGTTGCGCCAGGGCGGCGCCAACCACGCCGGCGCTCTCGGTCTTATTCTTACCCTCTGCGTGCACCTTGATGGTCGGCTCCAGGGAAGATGCCGCCGCCAGGGTGTGACGCTTGACATCGTCGATCACTTGGGCGTAAATGTGATACGAACTGCGAAAAACGCAGAGACGCGGCTGCTCCGCCGAGCCGGATACCTTGAGCCGCACGCGAGCGTGTCGTCTGAGCCTGGATTCCCGATTTGTGAGTTTCCCCATGCTACACCTATTTACTTCCCGATTGCCTTGCCCGCTTTACCCGCCTTCAGGCGCACCACCTCACCGACGTAGCGGATGCCCTTGCCCTTGTAGGCGTCCGGCGGACGCAGGCGGCGAATCTCCGCGGCCTGCTGCCCGACATCCTCTTTCTTGATACCGCTGACGCGGATGCGGTTGGTGCCGTCCGCGGTCAGTGTCAGGCCGGGGTGCGGCGCCACCACCACCGGGTGCGAGTACCCGATGCGGACCTGGATATTTCCCCCCTGCTGTTCCACGCGGTAGCCAACGCCGACGATCTCCAGTTCCCGGGTGAAACCGGTACTGACGCCGACCACCAGGTTGTTCAGCAGGCTGCGCGTGAGACCATGCTGGGAGCGGTGTTCTTTGCTCTCCGAGGGACGTTCCACCACCAGGATACCCGCGTCGAGGCTGATGCGCATCTCCGCATTCAGGGTGCGCGAGAGCGTCCCCTTGGGTCCCGTCAGTGTCACCGTATTGCCCTCGGCAATATCAAATTTCGTGCCTGCCGGCACCGGTATCGGTGATTTACCCACTCTTGACATTCGTCTATCCCCTGTTACTCTTGCCCATTACCAGACGTAACACAGCAGTTCGCCGCCGACGCCCTGCCGCCACGCCTGGTGGCCCGTCATCAGACCCTTCGAGGTGGATACGATGGCGATGCCCAGCCCGCCGTAAACGCGCGGTATCTCTCCGCGTCCCACGTAGAGACGCAGTCCCGGCTTGCTGGCGCGCTTCAGGCCGGTGATGGTGGAGCGGCTGTCCGCGTTATAGCGCAGCACGATCTTGATGTTGCGCTGCGGCTTGGCGCGCGTTATCTCGTAGTCCTTGATGAAGCCCTCTTCCTTGAGGACCTTGGTGATCGCCATTTTCATCCGGGATGACGGTACCAGCACCGTATCATGGCGTGCCATGATGGCGTTGCGGATTCGCGTCAGCATGTCTGCGATTTGATCTGTGACTGACATTTCCTACCTACCAGCTAGCTTTTCGGACGCCCGGAATCATACCCGCGGAGGCCAATTCGCGGAAGCAAATACGGCAGAGGCCAAAATGCCGGATGTAAGCTCGCGGGCGCCCACAACGCTGGCAGCGATGGTAACCCTGCACTGGGTATTTTGGCTTTCGCTGGGACTTGATAACCAGTGATTTCTTGGCCATTTACTCTCCGTCCTTACTGAATGGCATACCGATCTGTTCCAGCAGCCCGCGGCCCTCATCGTCGGTCTTGGCGGTGGTCACGATAGTGACCTCCAGCCCACGGACCTTGTCCACCTGATCGTATTCCAGTTCCGGGAAATAGGTCTGTTCCTTCATCCCCAGAGTGTAATTACCACGCCCGTCGAAGGCACTGCGGGGCACGCCGTTAAATTCCCGGATGCGGGGCAGCACGATGTTGATCAGCTTGTCCAAGAAGATGTACATGCGCGCGCCGCGCAGAGTCACCGTCATGCCCACCGGCATCCCCTCGCGCAGCTTGAAGGCGGCGATGGAGTGTTTGGAGCGGGTGATCACCGGGTGCTGGCCGCT
>CAZPSW010000079.1:0-992 GCA_964589255.1 uncultured Dehalococcoidales bacterium | reverse complement strand
GGCCGCTGATCGCGGTGAGGTCCTTTTCCGCGGATTCCAGCGCCTTGGGGTTCTGGATCGCCTCTCCCAGCCCGATGTTGATCTGCACCTTCACCAGACGCGGGACCTGCATCAGGTTGCGGTAGCTGAAGCGCTCGCGCAGGGCGGGCACTGCCGCTTGGTATTTTTCTTTGAGTCTCGTCGTCATCAGTCGATCACCTCTCCACAGGCGCGGCAAACACGTACCTTGCGGCCGTCTTCCAGGGTGCGGTAGCCGGCGCGCACCGGGTGATTGCATTTATCACAGATCAACATCAGGTTGGAGACGGGGACCGTGGCCTCACGCTCTATGATGCCGGCCTGCCGGGCCTGCCCCGAAGGGCGGGCGTGGCGCTTGATCATATTCACCCCGTCCACCAGGACGCGGTCCTTCTTGGGGTAAGCAAAGCGCACCTTGCCCGTTTTGCCGCGGTCCTTGCCCCGGACCACCAGCACGTTATCGTTCTTCTTGACTTTCATCGTTCCACCATTAAAGGACTTCCGGCGCCAGCGAGAGAATCTTGGTGAATTTTTTCTCGCGGAGCTCACGGGCCACCGGGCCGAAGATGCGCGTGCCGCGCGGCTCCAGCTTGTCGGTCAGGATTACGGCGGCATTTTCATCAAAGCGGATATAGGAGCCATCAGAGCGGCGGTAAGGCTTGGCGCAGCGCACCACCACCGCCTTGTGCACCGTGCCCTTCTTCACCGGCGAGTTCGGAATGGCGCGTTTCACGGTGATGACAATGATATCCCCGACGTGGGCGTACTTCTTGCGCGTGCCACCGAGGATGCCGATGCAAAGTACGGAACGCGCCCCGGTATTGTCCGCCGTTTTTAATCTGGTTTCACGCTGGATCATGGTATTTGCCTATTCTTTCTCCGCTTCCGGTTCCGGTTCAGCTTTGGGCTCGGGTTCCGGCTCGGGTTCCGGTTCGGCCTCAGCCTCTGGTTCTGGCTCCGGCTCTGGTTCGACT
>CAZPSW010000078.1:0-7228 GCA_964589255.1 uncultured Dehalococcoidales bacterium | reverse complement strand
CCCGATGACGACGCCCATGCCGTGATCGATGAAAACGCCCTCCGCCAGTTGTGCGCCGGGGTGAATCTCAATGCCGGTGAAGAAGCGGCTGAGGTTGGAGATCAGGCGCGGCAGCAGCGGCACCCGCCAGCTGTAGAGGCGGTGCGCCAGGCGGTGGTTCTGGCGCGCGTGAAAGCCGGGGTAGGCGAAGACCACCTCCCAGGCGCTGACCGCGGCCGGGTCATGCTCGTAGGCGGCCCGGATATCGTTGCGAATGCTGCTCATGATTGACATCTATATTCCCTCCCCTTGGACGCCGGCTAGACCCCGATCGCTCGGGGCCGGGGACAGACGCAGGTGCGCCGGCTTGGGAAGGAAGCATTAATTTTCATCTGATTGTCTCAAGGAGGACGACGGCCTCTGCCGCGATGCCTTCGCCACGGCCCACGAAACCGAGGCCGTTGCCGCTCTTGGCTTTCAGGTTGATGTTCTGCGGCGCCATGCCCAGCGCCTGGGCCAGGCTGACCTTGATCACCCCCAGGTGGGGTGACAGCGGTGGCGCCGCCAGCAGCACGGTGGCGTCCAGGTTGACGATTTTTTTATTGGCCTGGTGCAGCATTTCACCTACTCTGCCCAGCAGTCGTGTGCCCGCGGCGTCACGCCACTGCGGTGCTCCGGGCGGGAAGTGCCCGCCGATGTCACCCATGCCGGCGGCCCCCAGCAGGGCGTCGATCACGGCGTGGGCCAGGGGGTCCGCGTCGGACCAGCCATCCGGTCCGCGCTCCGCCGCCACGGTGACGCCGCAGAGCGTCATCGGGCGGCCCGCTACCAGGGGGTGCGCGTCATAGCCCTGGCCGATACTGATATTAAGTGACATCACTTTTCAAAAGCCGCGCCGCCTCATCCCGATCCTGCGGCGTGGTTATCTTTATATTAACATAATCTCCGGTGAATAGCTTCACCCGGCCACCGATGCGCTCCACCAGCGCGGCGTCGTCGGTGACGCTGGCGTCGGGCGTACTGGCGGCGTAAGCGCGGCGCAGCAGGTCTCCCGCGAATACCTGTGGCGTCTGTATCAGGCGCAGGTTCTCCCGGGGCGGCGTGCCCACCACGACGTCGTCCGGCCCCACCAGCTTGACGGTGTCCTTCAGCGGCACCGCGGCGGCGGCGGCGCCGGTTTCCCGGGCGGCCTTAAGTCCCCGTGAGATCAACTCCGGCGGCATTAGCGGGCGCGCCCCGTCGTGTACCAGTATCCAGGCCGCGGCGCTGGCTTGTTCCAGCGCCCGCTGCACCGAGTCCTGGCGGTGCGCCCCGCCGGGCACGATCGCTTTGACCTTGTGCCAGTCACGCGTTTTAGCCAGCGCTTTGACCGCCTCGACGCTGTTCGGATGCACCACCACCACGATCTCATCAACCAGCGCGGAATCCTGAAACGTCTCCACGCTACGGGCCAGCACCGGTACGCCGCCGAGGTCCGCCATAATCTTGTCTTCACCGGCCATGCGGGTGCTCTGGCCCGCGGCGGCGATGACGACGGTGATGGTTTCACTCATCGAACAGATCCTTCGCGGCATTCGCCTTGGGTTTCACCAGCCCAATGTTGACGGCCTCGGCCAGGGTGCTGACCAGTATCGGGGAAATGCCGTCCACCGGCGGTATTTTGGCGCTCGTTCTTGGTATCAGGCAGCGCTTGAAACCAAGGCGGGCCGCCTCGGCGACGCGGCGCTCCAGCTGGGACACGGCGCGTAGTTCACCGGAGAGTCCCACCTCCCCGATGGCCACCATTTCCGGGTCCACCGCGCGGTCCCGGTAGCTGGAGGCGATGGCCAGTGCCACCGCCAGGTCCGCCGCCGGTTCGCTGACCTTGATGCCGCCGGTGACATTGATCAGGATGTCTTGGTTGCCCAGTTTCAAGTGCACTCGTTTGCCCAGCACGGCGGTAATCAGCAACAGGCGGTTGAAGTCCACCCCGCTGACGGTGCGTCGTGGCTGGCCGAAGCTGGTGATGTTGGTCAGCGCCTGGATTTCCACCAGCAGCGGACGACTGCCTTCCAGAGTGGGCACGATGGTGGCCCCCACCGCGTCCGGCAGGCGCTGGGAGATAAATGCCTGGGACGGGTTGATCACCTCAACCATGCCCTGGGACTTCATTTCGAAGACGCCGATGTCATTGGTGGAGCCGAAGCGGTTCTTGGCGGCCCGTAACAGCCGGTAAACGCCGAAGGGCTCGCCCTCGAGGTTGAGCACCACGTCAACGATGTGTTCCAGCACCTTGGGCCCGGCGATGGCGCCCTCCTTGGTGACGTGGCCGGAGATGATCACCGTGATGCCGTCGGACTTGGCCGTCTGCATCAGGCGCTGGGTGGCCTCCCGCACCTGGCTGACGCTGCCGGGAGAGCCGTCCCCGTCCGGTAAATAGACGGTCTGTATGGAATCCACGATGAGCAGCGCCGGCGGCGCCTGGTCAACGTAGTTCATGATGGCGTCAAGGTCCGTCTCGCAGAGCAGGTAGAGCCCATCACCGTCAATCCCCAGCCGTTTTGCGCGCAGCTTCACCTGCTGTTCGGATTCTTCGCCGGAGACGTAGATCACCTTGCCGCGTTTCGCCGCCAGCGCGGCCACTTGTAAGAGCAGTGTTGATTTGCCGATGCCGGGTTCGCCACTGACCAGTACCAGGGAACCGGCCACCAGCCCACCGCCGACGACGCGGTCAAACTCGCCGAGTCCGAGCACGCTGCGGCCCGCCGGTGTTGCGTCGATCCGGGCCAGTTCCTGCGGCGGTGCGGTGCGCCGTGAACGTGTGCCGCTGCCGCTGCTGGTGTTCGTGCTCACCGTCTGTTCCACGATGGTGTTCCACGCCTCGCAGCCGGGGCAGCGCCCCAGCCAGGTCAGGCTTTCGTGGCCGCATTCACTGCAGTAGAAGACGGTGCGCCGGGCTTTGGTCATAGCCTGAATGTACACGAAACGGGGTCCGGTTTCAAGTTCCGCTCAGGCGGGCGTGATCATGCCGAGGAAGATACCGGCGGCGGTGGCGGTGCCGATGACGCCGGCGATGTTCGGTCCCATGGCGTGCATCAGCAGGAAGTTCCGGGGGTTGGCTTCCTGGCCCATCTTCTGCACCACGCGGGCCGCCATTGGTACCGCGGAGACACCGGCGGCACCGATCATGGGGTTGATCTTTTCCTTGCTCACCAGGTTCATCAGTTTCGCCAGCAGCACGCCCATGGCGGTGGAGAAGGCGAAGGCGGTAGCGCCCAGCACGAAGACGAAGATGCTCTCGATCTTGAGGAAGGTTTCCCAGTACATGAAGGCGCCCACCGCCAGCCCCAGCAGGATCGTCAGGATGTTCATGAAGGCGTTGGCGGCAGTGTCCGCCAGGCGTTCCGTGACGCCGCTCTCCTTGAGGATGTTGCCCAGCATGAACATGCCCACCAGCGGTGCTGATTTTGGCACCAGCAGGATGATCACGATCGCCCCGATCAGGGGGAAGATCAGCTTTTCGGCGCGTGTCACCTCGCGCAGGGTCGGCTTCATGTAGAAGGCGCGCTCCTTCTTGGTGGTCAGTAATTTGATGATCGGCGGCTGGATGATGGGCACCAGCGCCATGTAGGTGTAGGCCGCCACCGCGGTGGCCCCGATGAAGTGCGGCGCCAGCCGGTTGGTGAGATAGATGGTGGTGGGCCCGTCGGCGCCACCGATGATGCCGATGGCGGCGGCCTCCTGGATGCCGATGTCGATCCACGGCGCCGCCGCGCCGATGGCGAGCGCCGCGAAGAAGGCGATGTAAACGCCGAACTGCGCCCCCGCGCCCAGGATCAGCGTCTTGGGGTTGGCGATCAACGGCCCAAAGTCCGTCATCGCGCCCAGGCCGAGGAAGATCAGCGAGGGGATGATCTCCTTGCTCAGCCCGAAAAAGAATATCTGGGCGATCAGGCCGTGGGGCTCGGTGTCGGGCCCCAAGTTATAGTAGGGGTAGATGGTGCCGTCGGGGCCGATCGTTTCCATCAGCCCGCCGAAGGGCAGGTTGACGAGCACTACCGCGAAACCGATGGGTACCAGCAGCAGCGGCTCCATCTTCTTGGCGATGCCGAGGTAGAGCAGCACGATGCCGATCAGCACCATCAGAATTGGCTGCCAGCCGAAGCTGGAAAAACCGGTCTCGAGACCCAAAGTCTAGTCCTTGCCCGCCGCGGTGTCGTCGCTCGCCTTGGCCTGCTCCAGCTTGATGACCTCTTCCCGTGCCCAGTCGTAGCGGTGCAGCAGTTTGCCGGTGATCCAGATGATCAGCGCCAGTATGATCAGTACCGCGAAGACGAGACCGAAACCGACCCCGCCGATGGTACTCGCTTCTCTCCAGAGTGGATCCATGACTGTTCCCCAAAAAGAAAGGGACGGCACGCTGGCGTCACCATCCCTTCCGTGCTAGCCTTCTATTGTACTACGAGGCGTCGTCAGCGGCAAGAGCCGCCACCCGGACCCGTTTCTTGGTGATCGCGATGGCGTCATTCTTGACGTCCGCGATGACGGTATCCCCGGCCTTGAACTTGCCGCGCAGTATCTCTTCGGAGAGGACGTCTTCCAGCATATCGGTGATGACGCGCCTGAGCGGCCTGGCCCCGTAGACCCTGTCGTAGCCCTTTTCGCCGAGCATGTCCTTGGCGGCCTCGGTGACCTCCAGTTCGATCTTCTTTTCACGCAGGTTCGTGCTCACGGCCTGCAGCATCAGTTCCACGATCCGGCGGATGTGCTCCTTGCTCAGCGTGTGGAAGACGACGGTGCCGTCAATGCGGTTCAGGAACTCGGGACGGAAGGCCTTTTTGAGCTCATCGGTGAGCTTGTCCTTCATGTGGTCGTAGGATTCCTGTTGCGCCTTGTCCTCGTCGGCATGGGCGGAGAAGCCCAGCCCAGTGCCCTTGCGTATCTGCTCCGCACCGATGTTGCTGGTCATGATGATGATGGCGTTACGGAAGTCGACGCGGCGGCCCTTGGCGTCGGTGAGGTGGCCGTCGTCGAAGATCTGCAGCAGAATGTTGAAGACATCCGGATGTGCCTTTTCGATCTCGTCGAGCAAAATGCAGCAGTAGGACTTGCGTCTGACCGCCTCGGTCAGTTGCCCGCCCTCGTCGTAGCCGACGTAGCCCGGCGGTGCGCCAACCAGTCTGGAGACGGCGAACTTTTCCATGAATTCGGACATGTCGATGCGGATCAACGTCTCCTCGCTGCCAAACATGAACTCGGATAAGGCGCGCGCCAGTTCCGTCTTGCCCACTCCGGTGGGGCCGAGGAAGATGAAATTACCGATCGGGCGGCGCGGATCCTTGAGCCCGGCACGAGCGCGGCGGATTGACTTTGAGATGGCAGTCACGGCCTCGGCCTGGCCGATGATGCGTTCGTGCATCACCTCTTCCATGTGTAGCAGCCGTTCCGTCTCGTCCCCGGCGATCTGGGCCACCGGCACCCCGGTCCACATGCTGACCACATCGGCGATGTCCTCTTCGGTCACCTCCGGGTGCATGCCGGACTGTTGTTCCGCCCACTCCGCTTCCTGCACCTTGAGCAGGTTCTCCGCCTCCACTTCCTGTTCGCGCAGTTCGGCGGCGTCCTCGTACTTCTGTTCCGAGAGCGCCTGGTCCTTTTCGTCGCGTAACGTCTCGTGGCGGCGGCGCAGTTCCTTCAACTCTCCGGGCACTGCGTGGTAGCGGATGCGTACCCTGGAGGCGGCTTCGTCGACCAGGTCGATGGCCTTGTCCGGCAGGTAGCGGTCAGGGATGTAACGCGCCCCGAAGTTGACCGCGGCGTCCAGCGCCGGCTGTGTGATGGTGAGCTTGTGGTGTTCCTCGTAGCGGTGGTTGATGCCCTTCAGGATTTCCAGCGCGTCGTCCACCGACGGCTCTTCCACCAGCACCGGCTGGAAGCGCCGTTCCAGGGCCGGGTCACGTTCCACGTATTTGCGGTAATCGTCCAGCGTGGTGGCGCCGATGGTCTGCAATTCGCCCCGCGCCAGCGCCGGTTTCAGCAGGTTGGCGGCGTCAACGGCGCCCTCGGCGGCACCGGCGCCAACGATGGTGTGAAATTCGTCGATGAAGATCACGATGTTGCCCGCCGCCTTGATCTCGTCGATGATCTTCTTCAGGCGTTCTTCAAACTCGCCGCGGTACTTCGTGCCGGCCACCACGGCGCCCATGTCGAGTGTGATCAGGCGTTTGCCTTCGAGCGTCTCTGGCACGTCACCGGCCACGATGTGGTGCGCCAGCCCCTCGACGATGGCGGTCTTGCCGACGCCGGGTTCGCCGATCAGGACGGGATTGTTCTTGGTGCGGCGGGAGAGGATCTGCACCACGCGTTCGATCTCTTTGGACCGGCCAATGATCGGGTCCAGCTTGCCGGAGGCCGCGGCGGCGGTCAGGTCCGTGCCCAACTGATCCAGCGCCGGGGTGCGGGAGGCGGCGCGCACCGCGCCCTTGCGGGGGCTGCCCTCATTCAAGATACGGATCGTCTCGGTGCGGACGCGTTCCAGCGTTATGTTCAGGCTTTCCAGGATTTCCGCGGCCACGCCCTCGCCCTCGCGCATCAGGCCGAGGAGAAGGTGCTCCGTGCCGATGTAACCGTGGCCCAAGTGGCGTGCTTCGTCGATGGCCAGTTCGATGACGCGCTTGGCGCGCGGCGTCAGGCCGGTCTCGCCGGTGGCTGGTTTTTCCGAGCGACCGATGAAATATTCAACTTTGGAGCGCAGCTTGTTGGGGCTGACGCCGAGCGCCGCCATCACCTTCGCGGCGATGCCTTCATCCTCGCGGGCCAGGCCCAGCAGGATGTGCTCGGTATCAATGTAATTGTGGTTCAGCTGCTGTGCTTCCTCCTGGGCCAGGGTGAGCACGCGCCGTGCACGTTCAGAAAATTTTTCGAACCGGCTTGCCATATGTTTCCCCGCTCGCTAAGATTTCCGCTTTAAAAAGTTAAAGCATGTCCCTTGGCGGTGGCATATTTTCCACAAGAGGTCGCCCTCTCAGTATCGTCTGCGCTGGAGCATTTCACTACCGTGTTCGGGATGGGAACGGGTGGTTCCACCCCGCTCTAACCACCAAGAGACATGCTAATTATAACACAGAATTCTATGTCTTCAAACATATCTTTAAGAGAGTCTAATATCAAATTTGAAGCAGGTTAAGCCCTCGACCATTAGTACGGTTCAGCTGAATACATTACTGCACTTACACCTACCGCCTATCAAACAAGTAGTCTACTTGTGGTC
>CAZPSW010000077.1:0-7248 GCA_964589255.1 uncultured Dehalococcoidales bacterium | reverse complement strand
ACGTATATTCTATCGTTGCCTCATTCCCTTCGACTCGGATTTCCTTTACCGCGCCTTTGACCAGTTCTTGTTCACGAGCTTGTAATCACTCACAGGGAAAAATGGTAAAAGACCTGCAAGTGCTCAAGTCGCTGAAGCACTAGGTATAGAAGTGTTAAGCAGAGTTAAGCAAAGTGTTAAGCAACAGGCTCAAAGTGTTAAGCAAAACCATGAAGAACATGAAGGGGCTATAACTACGCTCGAATCGTGCCTGTTTGAAAATGGCGGGAGCGTATGGGAGTCGAACCCACCGCAGACGCTCTTCACGCCCGCCAACGGAGTTGAAGTCCGCGAGACCCACCGGGACCTAAACGCTCCCAGACCGTTTCCGAGTATACTCCATTACTGACGATACCGGCAAAGACGCTAGCTCTCTTCTTGCCCGGGTGGCGTGGCGTCCGGTTTCGGGGTGTATTCGCCCTCTTCCTGCATCAGCTTGTCGAACTCACTTTTGGGCCGCCGCTTCTGGAAGATCAGGGCCAGCCAGACGCTGAGCTCGTAGAGCACCACCAGGGTGCCCGCCACGGCGGACTGGTTCATCGGGTCCGGGGTTGGCGTGATCACCGCGGCGACGACGAATGAAAGCAGGATGTTCCAGCGCCGCCGGGAAGCCAGCCATTTATGGTCGATGACGCCCATGCGCGCCAGGAAGGAAGAGATCACCGGCAGCTCGAAGATGACGCCGATGACGAGCAGCAACCGGGACACAAAGGCGACGTAATCGCCCATGCGAATCTCAGCGCTGGCGATGTCCGAGGGGAAGGTGAGCAGGAAGTTCAGCGCCGGCGGCAGCAGGTAGGTGTAGCCGAAATAGATACCCCCGGCGAACATCAGGGTAATCCAGGGCATGATGATGAATACCGCGCGGCGCTCGCGGGAAGTCAGCGCGGGCAGGATGAACATGATCATCTGGTAGACCAGGATCGGCATCGCGACGACGATACCGGCTACCAGGCAGACGCGCATGTAAGTACTGAAACCCTCGGTCACCTGGATGAAGATGAGCTCGATTTCCCGTGGCAGGTCGGTCAGCGCGCCCTCGGTGATGACGACGTGATAATTGGTGCCGTAGTCCAGTTCGGCCAGCGCCACGGTGACATTTTCCTCTGCCGCGGTGACATCGGCAGAAAGTACGGGGATGGTCTGCGCGGTGGCGTTGTCCGAGCTTCGCACCACCCGGATTTCCCCGGACCCCGTGGCCATGTCGGCGTTGAAGTTTAGCACCAGGTCCTGCGTTATCGGGACGCGCGCCGCGCCGTCCGCGGGGGTGATGGACTCCAGTTTTGGGCCGCCCGTTCCCGCCCTCAAGAGGAGCCCGAGGACGCCGCCCTTTCGGATCAGGCCGGAGCCGTCACCGGTGCGGCCCGGTTCCTGGGTGGTGACCGCGGCGGCGTCAGAGACCGCGGTGGTGAAATTCCAGAAAGCGTTATCCGTGATACCAGCATACGCTTTCGGGTCGGCGTTGGCGGGCTCCTTCAGCAGTTCGAACATCTGGTCCGCGAAGAAGAAAGCCGCCGTGCTGGCGACGATCACGGCGACGGCGCTCCAGAGCAGGCGTTTGCGTAATTCCTTGAGGTGGTCCAGCACTGTCAGGCGGTCGGCACCATCCGGGGTGTCCGCGGAGGGCTCAGGAGCATCCGTCTCCGGTGCCATCAGGACAGCTCATCCTTGGGTGGCGGGGGCGCGGCGGGCTTATCCTTGACCTGTTCCTCTAGGGCAATCTCCTTGGTCACGGTGTTGGAGAAGTCCGTCGTGACGCGCCTGATGTTACGCGAAATCTGGCCCAGCTTGCGGCTGAAATTGACGATCTTATTCGGGCCGATCACCAGAATCGCCACCAGGAGAATCATCAGGATTTCCCCGGTGCCGACCACGCCAAAGAGATCCATGCTAAATCCTTACGGCCGCCACAAAAGAAACCCCGGATTGCCGGCGCGGTACGCCACCTGGAACCCGGGGTGCCGTATTAAATACTGGTATCTTTCGCCTTCTTCTTGGCGGCGGGTTTTGAGGTTTTCTTCACGGTTTTGGCGGTCGCCACGGGGACCTCTTCCTCGGCGGTCTCACCGTTCTGGCCACGCTTGAAGGCGCGGATGCCCTTACCCATGGCCTGTCCCACCTGCGGCAACTTGCCGACGCCGAAAAAGATCAGGATGATCGCCAGGATGAGGATGATTTCCGGTGCACCAATTGACTTAAACATGTGCCCCTCCAGATATCCATTGCCGGTCAACTGTATTATAACATTTCCGGCCTGCGGGCGCGACGCGGCTCACTGGGTGCGGGTAAAGCTGTGCTCAATGTTGGCCAGGAACTGGTCCGCCAGGATGGCCAGGATGGCGGCTGGTATGGCGCCCTGGAGGATGAAGGCGACGTTGTCCTGCACCAGGCCGTCGAGTATCGGCTTACCCAGGCCCCCGGCCCCGATCACCGCGGCGATGGTGGCGGTGCCGATGTTGATCACTACCGAAATGCGGATGCCCGCCAGTATCACCCGTGCCGCCAGCGGCAGCTCCACCCGCCAGAGCACCTGCGCCCGGCTCATGCCCATGCCGCGCGCGGCGTCAATCAGGTGCCGCGGCACTTCCCGCAGACCGGCGATGGTATTGCGCACCACCGGCAGTAATCCGTAGATCAGCAGCGCCACGACGGCGGTACGCGGCTGGAAACCGAGCAGCGGCACCGCCAGCACCAGCACCGCCACCGGCGGAAAGGTCTGACCGAACGAGGTTATATCGTTGATCAGCGGCTGGAAGGCGTACCCCGAGGGCCGGGTGACCCAGATGCCGAGCGGCACCCCGACGAGCACGGTGAGGCCACTGGAAATACCCACCAGCGCCAGGTGCCGCCCCACCAGTGAGAGCAGTTCCGCATTGGGGTAGATCACCGCGGACTGGTCCTGGAAAGCGCGGCGCAGGGCGCCTCCCCAGAGTTCGGTACTGGCGGTGAATGCCAGAAACACCGCCAGCAGCGCCGCCAGCAGCAGCCAGCGCCAGGGCACGCTTGCGCGCCGCATCAGTCCTCCCCCTCCGCGGTGGCCGCCTCAACGTCAGCCAGGCTGATCTCACCAATGAAATAGTCGTCCTGGCGCACCACCGGCGTGCTGCGGATGCCCTGGCCCAGCATCCGGGAGAGCGCCTCCCGCAGGGTGGCGGTATCAGTGATGGCGACGCTGTCCGCGGTGGCGCGCAGCACCGCGTCGGCGGTGCCGGCGGCGTTCTCCAAACCGGCGCGGTCGATCCAGCCGATGAAAATACCGCCGGCATCAGTGACCCAGACCGATTTGCGGTCCCCCAGCGCCTGCCGCACCGTCTCCAGGTCAGCCTCGATGGCGACGCTGGGGGCGGCGCGCAGGTAGCCGGCGACGCCGATACGTGAGAGGCGTTTCAGGGCGCGGTCGGTACCCACGAAATCATGCACGAACTTGTCCGCCGGGTGGGCCAGTATCTCCTCCGGGGTGTCGTATTGCACCAGCTTGCCCCGGGACATGATGGCGATGCGGTCCGCCAGACGGATGGCCTCGTCGAGGTCATGGGTGACCAGGATGATCGTCTTTTTTAGCTCCACCTGGATGCGCTGGAACTCCGCTTGGAGCCGTTCCCGCGTCAGCGGGTCAACGGCGCCAAAGGGTTCGTCCATGAGCAGGATCGGCGGGTCCGCCGCCAGCGCCCGCGCCACGCCGATGCGCTGCGCCTCGCCGCCGGAGAGTTGATGCGGGTACTTGGCGGCATAATCACCCTGCGGCAGGCCCACTAGGGCCAGTAGTTCTCGCACCCGGGCGGAGCGGCGTTTTTTGTCCCACTGGAGCAGTTGCGGCACCACCGCCACATTGTCCGCCACCGTCATGTGCGGGAAGAGTCCGACGCTCTGAATGGCGTAACCGATGCCGCGCCGCAGCACCTCGGGGCGGACAGTGGCATTATCCCGCTGATCGATGTAAACATGCCCGGCGCTGGGCTCGATGAGGCGGTTGATGATGCGTAAAGTGGTGGTCTTGCCGCAGCCGGATGGGCCGATCAAAACACAGACCTCGCCGGTCTCTACTTCCAGTGAGAACCCATCAACGGCGGTCAGATTCCCATAACGCTTGGTGACGTTTTCCAGGCGTATCACGCGGCGCCTCCCCGCAGGCCGGACGGTGTCACCAGGCATACCAGGCGGCGCATCACCAAGTCCACCAGCAGCGCCAGACCAATAATCGGCAGCGCCCCCAGAAGTACCAGGTCCGGCGCCGCCTGCCCCAGGCCCTGAAATACGAAATGCCCCAGCCCCCCGGCCCCGATCAGACTGGCGATGGTGGCGATGCCCACCGTCTGTACCGCCGCGGTACGCACCCCCTCCAGCATCAGTGGCGCCGCCAGCGGTAATTCCAGGCGGCGGAAGACCTGGCCCCGGCTCATGCCCATGCCGCGCCCGGCGTTGATCACGGCGGGGTCGATCTGCCTTAGCCCGACGTAGGTATTACGCACCATCGGCAGCAGTGAATAGATCGTCAGGGCGATGATGGCCGGGGTGGTGCCGATACCGCGGATGCCGATTTCACGCAGCGCCGGGTAAGCCATCGAGAGTGCCGCCAGCGGCGCGATCAACAGCCCGTAGAGCGCCAAACTGGGTATTGTCTGCACGATGTTGGTGACCCAGAAGACGGGCCGC
Source organism: uncultured Dehalococcoidales bacterium (assembly GCA_964589255.1). Lineage (GTDB taxonomy): Bacteria > Chloroflexota > Dehalococcoidia > Dehalococcoidales > SURF-40 > CAZPSW01. Next base: position 2,556 of record CAZPSW010000077.1, on the reverse strand, counting down.
GCCACCAGCGCGGAACGCGATGCCCAGATGCCCAGCGGCACCCCCAGCAGAATGCCAAAACCAACGCCGCTACCGGACAGCAGCAGGTGTTTCAACAGTTCCTGTCCGAAACGGCCACCGGCGGCGTCATATTCCCGCAGGATGGAGACCTGATCCAGCCAGCCGGTGAGGAGCAGTACCGCCGCCGCCGCGAGCCCCCCAAAGGTAACCAGGCGGCGCCCGCCGGAAATGGCCTGACGCGCCGCGAAGATGAGTACGTAAGTGCCGGCCATCGCGAACCAGAAGCCGCCGCCGGGGGAGACGCGGGCGAAGGGGCCGGTAGCGGCCATTTGCGTGGCGGCGGTACCGCCGAGGATCAGGAAATAGACCAACAGCAGCAGGTTGGCCAGCACGCCAAGGCTGATGGCGCGGCGCGGGCCACGGTAACCCCAGGCCAGCCAGAGGCAGCCCAGCCAGCCGATGAGCAACGGTAGCGCCACGTACCAGGTGTCCCCCTGCCAGAGGCTGACGGTCTCGCCGCCGACAAGGCGGTTCGGCTTCACGGTGAGCCAGGTGAGGGCCAGGGAGACCAGGCCAATGGCGGCACCGCTGACCGCGACACGGTCCACCCGGGACGCACTGCCGCTCAAGGAAATCAAATCAAGCCCTGCCCCCAGGCCGCATCGTGACCGGCCGGTTAGCGCTCCTGAATCTTGACGCTTTCGATCTTGGACCCGTTCTTCAGCTTGGTCAGCACGTCCATACCGGCGGTCAGCTGCCCGAAGACGGAGTGCTTGCCGTCCAGGCCCGGCTGCGGGCCGTAGGTGATGAAGAACTGGCTGCCGTTGGTGCCCGGTCCGGCATTGGCCATGGAGAGTGCCCCGGTGACGTGTCCGCGGGCAGAGAACTCGTCACCGAACTTGTAGCCGGGGCCGCCGTGACCGCTGCCGGTGGGGTCCCCGCCTTGGGCCATGAAACCCGGAATGACGCGGTGGAAGACGGTGCCGTCATAGAAGCCCTCGCGCGCCAGAAAGACGAAGTTGTTGACCGTCTGCGGTGCATCATTGGCGAAGAATTCCAACTCCAGGTCACCCTCATCGGTGACGATGGTGGCGCTATAGGACTTTTCCGTGTCGATCTGCATTGCCGGTGGTGCTGTATACACTTTTTTCTCCACTCCACTACCGCCACCGCAACCCGCCACGAACACCAGAACCGGCAGCGCGAGGCATAATAAGCCACCTGTTATGTTCCGGTTCATGAGTCCCCAGGGGCGCCGCGCCGTGATTTTCCCCATTATAACACAGACGCGGGGCGCCCCCCGCCGCGGCTTGTCAGGCGGGGGTCAGGCGGGCGGTTCGGGCGTTCTGAAGCGTAGCAGGCTGGTGCCCCGGTGGGTCTCGCAGTCCAGTGTCAGCTCATCGAGCTGCTCGTAGAGTTCGGTCTCGATCAGCAGCAGCGCGCCATCCGCGTCCTCAAGGACGGTGTCACCGGTGTGGTCCCCGGTGTCGTCGTCAACGAATTGCAGGCGTCCGTATTGGCCGGCCACCAGCCTTTGCACCACCGTCTGCCCCGTAGCGTTTCCCGGTGGTCGGCCCCGGCACATCCCCCTCAGGTGGGCGGCGGCGGCGGCGGTAATCTTCAGCATAAGGTCATTATCGGCAAAAGGTTTGGGGTTTGTAAACCCCATCAGCTATACTGCTACTGGGGGTAGTATGCGTCGTCACCGGGATTTTATACTCATCGCGCTGGGCTTCATCGTGCTGTCCGGCCTGCTTTATTACGCCCATTTCCTCGTCTTCCATGACACGCACCACATCTTCATCTACCTCATGGGAGACGTGGTCTTCGTGCCGCTGGAAGTCTTCCTGGTGGTGATCGTGGTGGAACACCTGCTGGCGCGCCGCGAAAAGCGGTCCATGCTGAACAAGTTGAACATGGTGGTCGGCGCCTTCTTCAGCGAAGTCGGCCTGAGGCTGCTGGGTGAACTCAAGGGAGCGCTCAAGGACGAGGCAGTGGTCTAGGAAAATCTCTGCGTCGGTGCCGCCTGGGGCCCCGCGGAGTTCAAGCATGCCGCCACTTATGCCGCGCCATCCACGGCCAGTTTGAGAGCCGTCAGCTTGATTTGACCGCGCTCAAAGTCTTCCTGGCGGACAAGCGCACCTTCCTGCTGGCGCTGCTGGAGAACCCGAACCTGCTGGAACACGAAGGCTTTACGGACCTGCTCTGGGCGACGTTACACCTGCAGGAGGAACTTGACGCTCGGCCTGATCTGACTGACCTGCCCAACCCGGACCGGAACCATTTGAGCGGTGACATCGAGCGCGTCTTCACCCATCTGGCGGCGGAGTGGGTGGCCTACGCGGAGCACCTCAAGGCGCGTTACCCGTTCCTCTTTTCCTACCTCGTGCGCACGCACCCGTTCCAGACCAAATCCTCCCCGCACGTTAAATAGCCGTTTCGCGCGGGATGACGTGCACCGCGGTCGCCTTGAAACTGACGTGGACCTGGCTGGCCGCGCCGAGGCTCATTTCCACCGCGGATTTCCAGGTGATCAGCGCCTCAAGGGGAAAGCCG
>CAZPSW010000076.1:728-7271 GCA_964589255.1 uncultured Dehalococcoidales bacterium | reverse complement strand
AACTTCGCTATTTTCTGCAATGGATATTACGGTCGCACCACGTTTTTCCGGATAATCATCGAGACGTATCATATTGAGATCTTGAGCCCGAATCACATCGAATCCTTTTACCATGGAGAATGGGTGCCCCCCAAAATAATATACGCCATCATGAAACTCCGAGATAAAACCAACCGCTTGGACTGTAACCAGGTATTCCCCGGCTGGAAGCTCTGCGTACGTGTATCTTCCATCCCGGTCCGTAATAACGGGTTCTGGCAGAGTAGCATAAACGGGAGATAATTCGGACTTCCTTACAAATGCTTGCCTGATCGCGTAAGTCGCCAACATGGCCGCAGGGATTTGGGTAATACCAGATTTACTCTGATAACCACGATCCATGAGGGCTACTGAGACATTGGCCTCGGCCACCGGCGTGACGCCATCAGCCTGATAGACATGGCCGGAAATTGAGCCTCCATCACCGTTCCCTTTCCCAGGAGCTCCTTCCTTAGGTGGAGCGGGAGCCGAATTATTACATCCACTCAGGACGGGAACCCCAAGCAGGACGGCGATGGCAATGATAGCCAGTAGCAGTTTCATGCGCCCATCACACCCAGTGCGTCGTCAGCGGTCAACAGATTATTTCTTGAACTGGCCGCCCCCTTTGTGCTACTCTAATCCTGTTAAAAGCGTTGACGGAGAAGAGTAAGCGGGACGCCGGTACTGAAGCGAGCCTGGTACGGTGAAAGCAGGCGGTGCCGCCCCACTGAAGATCACTCCCGAGCTGCCAACCGAAGGGCATCCGCCTGTGTAGGCCTGGCCGGTCAGTCAGCCGTTACCTGACGGGGGCGTGACGGCGCTCCGCAAGTGCTCCCCGCCGGGAGAATTTGGGTGGTACCGCGGGTCAGTCCCGTCCCAAAGGGCGGGGCTTTTTGTATTCCGAATTCGAGGAGTGGAAATGGGTTTCAGGCCAGTGTCCAGCCGCGTCGACCTGCCGCAGGTAGAACAGGAAATACTCCGCTTCTGGCAGGAAAACGATATCTTCAAAAAGAGCGTCGCCGCGCGGGCCGCGGGGCCACGCTTCGTCTTCTTCGAGGGGCCGCCGACGGCCAATGGCAGTCCCGGCATCCACCATGTACTCTCCCGCGTCTTCAAGGACGTTATCCTGCGCTACCGCACCATGAAGGGTTGCCATGTGCCGCGCATCGCCGGCTGGGACACCCACGGGCTGCCGGTGGAACTGGAAGTGGAGCGCCAGCTCGGTATCTCCTCGAAACAGCAGATTGAAGAATACGGTATCGACCGTTTCAATCAGAAATGCCGGGAGAGCGTCTTCACCTACCTCAAGGAATGGGAGGCGCTGACGGCACGCATGGGCTACTGGCTGGACATGGAGAATGCCTATGTCACCATGAGTAACGAATACATCGAGAGCGGCTGGTGGGCCCTGAAACAGATGTGGGACCGGGGCCTGATGTACCAGGGCTACCGCGTTACCCCGCACTGCCCCCGCTGTGGCACCTCGTTGAGCTCCCACGAGGTGGCATTGGGCTACCATGAGGATACTGAGGACCCGTCGGTCTACGTCAAGTTCAAGGTTGACCTGGCGGCCTCGCAGTCCCCCGCGCGAAAGAAGATCGGGGACGTCGCCGGGGGGCAGCCGGTTTACCTGCTGGCCTGGACAACAACCCCCTGGACACTGCCCGCCAACACCGCGCTGGCGGTGGCTCGCGAAGCGGACTACGTGCTCTTGGAATTGGACGGCGAGTGGCTCATCATGGCCGCGGCACGGCGGGATTTCAGCGGTCTTGGGGAAGCGCCGCTGGCCGCCGAATTCAGCGGCGCGGACCTCGTCGGCACGCGCTACGCGCCGCTCTACAACCCGCACCGTTTCGGCGTCACGCGCCGCCGTTTCAGCGTCGGCGGCGAGGGCGGGGAGATTCCCGTCCAGCCCGCCGACGACAACCTGCGCTACCCCGTCATCGCGGCGGACTTCGTCTCCATGGACGACGGCACCGGCACGGTGCACATCGCCCCGGCCTACGGCGAGGCGGACTACCAGACGGGCGTGGAGCAGGGGCTGGATTTCGTGCACAGCGTGGACCTCGACGGCAAGGTCAGCGGCAGTTATCCCTTTGCGGGCCACTTCGCCAAGGGCGCCGACGGGGACATCATCGCGGAACTGGAATCCCGCGGTCTGATGTTTCGCGCCGAGAAGATCAGGCATACCTACCCCTTCTGCTGGCGCTGTGATTCACCGCTGCTCTATTACGCCAAGGAGTCCTGGTACATCCGCACTACCGCGGTCAAGGAGCGCCTGATCTCCGGTAACGAGAAAATCAACTGGTACCCGGAACACATCAAGTACGGACGCTTCGGGGACTGGTTACAGAACAACGTTGACTGGGCCATCAGCCGGGAACGTTACTGGGGGACGCCGTTACCCATCTGGCGCTGCCGGGCCTGCGGGCACGGGGAGGCGGTCGGTGGCGTCAAGGACCTTAAGGCACAGCCCGGTATCGAGGGCCTGGTGGCGCCGCTGGATCTGCACCGGCCCTACGTTGACGATGTCACCTTCGATTGCCCGGATTGTAGCGCGCGCATGCAGCGCGTGCCGGAGGTAATTGACTGCTGGTTTGATTCCGGCAACATGCCCATCGCGCAGTCACACTACCCCTTTGAGAACGCCGAATTGCTCAACGATGGGCGCTTCCCCGCGGACTATATCTGCGAAGCGGTGGACCAGACGCGCGGCTGGTTCTACAGCCTGCACGCCATCTCCACCCTGCTCTTTGATAAGCCCAGCTATAAGAACGTGATCTGCCTGGGACACATCATGGACGCCAAGGGCGAGAAGATGAGCAAGGCCAAGGGCAACGTGGTGGCCCCCGGCGAGGTCATGGACCGCCACGGAGCGGACGCCCTGCGCTGGCTCTTTCTCACCGGCGCGCCGCCGGGCAACGTGCGCCGCTTTGACGTCAAACAGGTGCAGGAGGTGCAGCGGCGCTGCCTGATGACGCTCTGGAACGTCTACTCGTTCTTCGTGCTTTACGCCAACATCGATGACTGGAAACCCGGCCACGACGCGGCGGCCGCGGTACCCGCGGAGCTGGACCGCTGGATCACCTCGGAGCTTAACTGGCTCAGCCGCGAAGTGGACGCGGACATGGCCGCCTATAACCCCACCGACGCCGGGCGCAAGATCGAGGGCTTTATCGATAACCTTTCCAACTGGTACGTGCGCCGCAGCCGTCGCCGTTTCTGGAAGAGCGACAGTGACGCGGACAAATTGGCGGCCTACGCCACTCTCTACCAGGCGCTGCTGATGCTGGTGCGGCTGATGGCGCCGCTGGCGCCCTTCACCTCCGAGGAAATCTACCGCAACCTGGCCAGCCTGCAACCGGACGCCCCGGAGAGCGTACACCTGGCGGACTTCCCGGGCTGGGACGAAACCCTGATCGACACACAGTTGAACACCGATATCCGCCTCGCGATGCGTCTTTCCAGCCTGGGCCGCAGCGCGCGCAACCAGGCCCAGATCAAGGTGCGCCAGCCGCTGCCCGAGGTATTCGTGCAGGTCAGTGCGCTGGAAAAGGAGGCGGTGGCCAGGGTGGCGTCGCAACTGCGGGATGAGCTTAACGTCAAGGCGGTGACCCAGGTTGAGAGCGCCGCCGATATTGCCGTGGCCCACGTCCTCACCGAGGAAGCGGGCTACCAGGTGGCGCTACCCACCGAGATACCGCAGGCATACCTCGACGAGGGCATGGCGCGGGAGGTCACGCACCGCATTCAAGATTTACGCAAGAGTGCCGGTTTTGAGATTGCGGACCGCATCGAGGTGTGGTACCAGGCGGACGACTACGTCAGCGGCGTGCTCAAAGAGTATGACGCCTACGTGCGGCAGGAGACACTGGCGGATAGCGTCAGCGGTGAAGCCGCCCCGGCGGGCGTCCCGGCCGAAATATTCAAACTGTCCGGCCACCAGGTCAGCCTCGGCGTGAAGCGGGTCTAGCTTTCCGGCGGCGGGCTGGGGGCCAGCTTGACGGTGGTGTTTTGCAGGCGGTCTCCGCGCCAGTAGGTGATCTCGATCTGCTGCCCGATGCGGCCTTCGTGGAGTTCCGTGATGAGGTCTCCGGGGAACAACACCTCAACGCCGTCGATCTTGACGATAACGTCCCCCGGTTCCAGGCCCGCCAGGGCCGCCGGGCTGTCTGCGCCGATCAGTGATATAAAGGCGCCGCTACGCACCGCCAGGTCGTAACGCATCACCAGGAAGGAATCCACCGCGCGCACCGAGACGCCAAGGTAGGGCCGCGTGATGTAACCCTGGGCGATGAGGTCCTGGATCAGCGGCAGGGCCACGTTCATGACGATGGCGAAGCCGAAGGCCTCCACCCCCTGCTCCACCCACTTGATGCTGGTGATGCCGATGACCTCCCCGTTCAGGTTCAGCAGCGGTCCGCCGGAATTGCCCGGATTGACCGCGGCGTCGGTCTGTATCAATTCCTCGGTGAAGAGCCCGTTGGCGCGTTCCAGGAAGACGCCGGTGGCGCTGATGATGCCGGTGGTGGCGGTGACGCGCATGCCCAGCGGGTTGCCCACCACCAGCACCCAGTTGCCGACCTCTTCACGGGTAGAGTCACCCACCGGCAGCGCCATCAGGTTATCGGCGGTAACCTTGAGCACCGCCACGTCGGAGATGGCGTCGCTGCCCACCACCTTGGCCTCGAGTTCACGCCCGTCATGGAGCACCACCGTGATGCGGCGCGCGTCCTCAATGACGTGGTGGTTGGTAACGAGGTAACCGGAGTCCGCGTCGATCACCCAGCCGGTGCCGCTGGCCTCCCCGACGCCGCCGAAGGAGGCCACCTCAACGAAGATGGAGACGACGCCCGCCCGCGCGCCGGTGATGATCGGTGCCAGGGTGGGGATCAGGGTCACGTTTTCCGCGGCCGGCGCCGTCACCGGTTTCGGTGACTGCCAGTCCGGTTCCGGCGGGGTGATGATGTCCGGCGGCACCACCGGTGCCGGTACCGGTGTCACTTCCGGTAATTCCGGCAACGTGCCGGGTGGCCTCTCGACGTAGATGCAGCCGCCAAGGCTGGCCAGTACGCTGAGCAGCAGCAGTATCAGGGCGGTGTTTTTGATTATCTTCGGCATCTCTCGTAATACGTCCCGGTGATACTCGATATTAACACAATCCGCCGGTTTCACGGTTTAAAAAGGAAAGCCCCCCCCCTCCCGCCGGGGGGGGGGGGGGCTGGTGACCATGAGTCCGAAGGCGAGGGCCTAGCTGCCGGCGACCTGGGGCAGCTCACCCAGGGCCTTTTCCATCTCCGCCTCGGGGAATTCGTAGTCCTGCATCTTGCCGGAGAGGTATTCCTCGTAGGCCGAGAGGTCGAAATGCCCGTGGCCGGAAAGGCCGATCAGGATCGTCTTCGCCTCGCCAGAGGCCTTGCACTTCAGTGCCTCGTCGATGGCGACGCGCACTGCGTGCGCCGTTTCCGGTGCCGGGATGATGCCCTCGGTGCGGGCGAACTGTACCGCCCCCTCGAAGACGGCGTGCTGGTGCACCGCCACCGCCTCGATCAGCCCCAGCTTGTGCAGGTGGCAGACGATCGGTGCCATGCCGTGGTAGCGCAGCCCGCCGGCATGCACCGGGGCGGGCACGAAGCCGTGGCCCAGGGTGAACATTTTGAGTAACGGCGTCCAGCCGGCGACGTCCCCGAAGTCATAAGCGTAGCGGCCCCGGGTCAGGGACGGGGCGGCTTCCGGTTCCACCGCGATAATCTGCGTCTTCTTGCCGCTCTTGATCTTGTCCTTGACGTAGGGCAGTACCAAGCCGGCGAAGTTGGAACCGCCGCCGACGCAGCCCACGATGATGTCCGGTTCGGCGTCCGCCTTAGCCATCTGGAGTTGGGCTTCCTGGCCAATCACCGTCTGGTGCAGCAAAACGTGGTTCAGCACGCTGCCCAGTGAGTAGTGGGTGTCTTCCCGCATCGCGGCGTCCTCGACTGCCTCGCTGATGGCAATGCCCAGGCTGCCCGGCGAGTTGGGGTCTTTGGCCAGCACGTCCCGTCCGCTCTTGGTCTCGGTGCTGGGGCTGGGGATGCACTCCGCGCCCCAGGTCTCCATCATCACGCGGCGGTAGGGTTTCTTCTCGTAGCTCACCTTGACCATGTATACCTTGAGGGCAATGCCGAAGTACTGGCAGCCGAGCGCCAGGGCGCTGCCCCACTGGCCGGCGCCGGTCTCGGTGGCGATGCGGGTGATGCCCTCCGCCTTGTTGTAATAGGCCTGGGCCACCGCGGTATTCAGTTTGTGGGAGCCGGCCGGGCTGGAGCCCTCGTACTTGTAATAGATCTTGGCCGGGGTGTCCAGCGCCCGCTCCAGGCGGTGGGCGCGGTGCAGGTTGGTGGGACGGTAGAGGCGCATGATCGCCTGGACTTCCTCCGGGATGTCAATGTAGGACTCCGGACTGAACTCCTGCATGATCAACCCCATCGGGAAGAGCGGCGCCAGGTCATCCGGACTGACCGGTTGACCGGTGCCCGGGTGCAG
>CAZPSW010000076.1:0-718 GCA_964589255.1 uncultured Dehalococcoidales bacterium | reverse complement strand
ATAAATACTGCCTCCTGTTTCTGGATTCCGGGGCTTTCGTGGCGTCCGGCCCAGGCAGAGCGGTGCGGATTGTTTGTGCCGTTAAATCAACAAATCTTCCGCCCCGGGGGACGAAAGGCATTTCGCGGTATCACCGCGGGCTCACAACCGCCCCGGCCCGGGGGTTGGCGCTGAAGCTAACTCGTCTCGTTCCCAGCCTTGACGCTATGCGATTAGCTTGGAGTATACCTAAGCGCGGGGGGCTTTGTCAATCATGATTTACGCTTGTCGAAATCATCCAGGTCCAGCGTGTTGATGAAGTCATAGAAGGCGCTCATCTTGCGCTTCATTTCCTCGTCGGTGACCTTTTCCAGGGGCACCTCGTCCTCGTCCGTCACCAACGGCTTGCCGGTCTCTTTGTCCAGCATGATGCCGGCCTTGTCCATCACCGCGTCCTCAGCGTAGATCGGTATTTCGGAGCGTACCGCCAGCGCCAGCGCGTCCGAGGGGCGGGAGTCGATCTCGCGCGTTTCATTACCCACGGAAACCATCAGCTTGGCGTAAAATGTGTCGTTCTGGAGGTCGGTGACCACGATCGAGGTGATGGCGCCGCCAAGTTCCTCGATGACGTTGCCCATCAGGTCGTGCGTCAGCGGGCGGGGCACCGCCACGCCCTGGAGCTTCTCCGCAATGGCGTCGGCTTCGGCGGGGCCGATCCAGATCGGCAGGTAGCGTTCCG
>CAZPSW010000075.1:0-7302 GCA_964589255.1 uncultured Dehalococcoidales bacterium | reverse complement strand
CCCGGAGATCGCCAAACGGCTGCTCACCCTGACGCCGCTGGCAGACCTGGACTGATCGGAGGCAGGCAATCGGCGCTACCCGCCAGGCGACAGCCGTCCGGCTGCGCCAGATATACGCGGCACTCCAGGCCTGTTACGGGCCGCAGCACTGGTGGCCCGGCGAAACGCCGTTCGAGGTCATCGCCGGCGCCATCCTGACGCAGAACACCTCCTGGACCAATGCCTCGCGCGCCGTCAGCGCGCTGCAAGCGGCGCATAAATTAAACGCGCAGGCGCTGCGGGAGATCGAGGTGGCGGCGCTGGCAGTACTGATCCGCCCCTCCGGCTACTTCAACGCCAAGGCGCGCAAACTGAAGGCGATGGCCCAGTTCATCGGCGACTTCGGTGATGACCTGGACGCGGTTTTCAGCGGGGACACCGCGACGCTGAGAAGAACACTGCTGGCGGTGCACGGTGTCGGCCCGGAAACCGCGGACTCGATCCTGCTTTACGTGGCGGCGCGGCCCGTTTTCGTCATCGACGCCTACACCCGCCGCATCACGGGACGCCTCGGCCTGGTGCCGCGAAAGGTGTGTTACGATGCCTGCCAGCGCTTTTTCCAGCGCCACCTGGAGGCGGACGTGGAGACCTTCAACGAGTTTCACGCGCTGATTATCTGCCTCGGCAAGGAGGTCTGCCGCCCCACGCCGCGTTGCGCGGCCTGCTGCCTCAAGGATGGCTGCGCCTACGCCCGGAAACAGCCGCCGTCTTGACCCCGAAAGAGGGTTACGTTACGATTGCCCCAAGCGTACCGGAGGTGCCCCCTGAACCAGACTGACCCCGAAAACCTGATTGAAAAGCTGGCGGATTTGATCTGGCGGTCGGTCAGGGTGCTGGTCTTCACAGGGGCCGGCATCAGCACCGAATCCGGCATCCCGGACTTCCGCAGCCCCGGCGGCATCTGGGACCGTTTCGATCCGGATGATTTCACGATCCAGAAATTCATGAGCAGCGAAACGTCCCGCATCCGCCAGTGGCAGATGATGCGCGAAGGCCAGATCACCGAGGCCGAACCGAATGCCGCCCACCTGGCGCTAGCGGAACTTTACCGGCTGGGTAAACTGGACTGCGTGGTGACGCAGAACGTGGACTGCCTGCACCAGAAGGCAGGGCTGCCGGGGGAGATCGTCTTCGAACTGCACGGCAACAGCCGCGGGGTTAGCTGCCTCAGTTGCGGGCGCCGCTACGCGTATGAAGACATCAGGGCCCGCCTGAACGCCGGGGAGGCGGTGCCGGACTGCACGGTCTGCCACGGTCTGCTGAAACCGGAGGTCGTCTTCTTCGGCGAGGCGCTGCCCCCGGAGACGCTGGACGCGGCGAACCGCCGCGCCGCGGAGTGCGACCTCTGCATCGTGATCGGTTCCACTTTGGTGATCTACCCCGCCGCCTACGTCCCCATGCTGGCGCTACAGTCCGGGGCCAAACTCGCCATCGTCAACCTCAGCGAAACACCGATGGACCACCAGGCGGAGGTGCGCATCACGGGCAAGGCCGGTGAGGTGATGTCACAGGTGATGGCACGGCTCAGAACGCAGCTGGGCGGGACGGGGGCTGTCCCGCGCGCACCCAGGCGTCCCGGTCCCTGATGTCCCGGTCCAGCAGGAGCCGCGTCAGGAGCACCTTCCAGAGGGGCACCGCCGCGGAGACCGCATTCCTCCGCAACACCAGGCGCCTGAGCAGCATCACCGCCAGGATGCCGCCAAGCCCCCAGGTCATTTCGGGGGGATAGACATTAACCATCGCAATACTGACCACCACCGTCGAGATGACCGCCGCCAGTGTCCCCAGCGGCGTGGTGCGCACCAGTGCGGTGATAATGAGCAATACCCCCAGGCCGGTCACCACCGGCCACGGCGGGTAACCGTAGACAAAGGGCAGCGCGAAGACGGCGCCGATGGTGGTGAGCATACCGCGACCACCCTTGAAACCAAGGTAAAAGGGCCAGTTGTGGCCGACCAGCGTGACCGCGGCCACCGCCCCGGCCTGGGCCAGGTCCAGCCCCGCCAGTGCCCCCAGCCAGAGCGTCAGCCAGCCCTTGCCGATGTCCCAGACCAGCACCAGCGGCATCAGCCCGCGGCGGTGCGTCGCCTCCCACATGTTGGAAATACCGATGTTGCCGGAACCAAAGTGGCGCAGGTCAACACCGGCCACCAGCTTCGCCAGCAGGTAAGCGCTGGAGAGCGAACCGATGAAATAACTCCCCGCCAGTACCAGCACGAACCAGGCCATTTGAAACCTCCGTTCAGGCGGTGACGCCCCGGCCCCGCGCCCCGGCCAGCGCCAGCAGTTCCGGCATCACCGTTCCCGGGATGACGACATCGCCGATATCGGGTTCGCGGCGGGTGGCGATGCCATGATAATCCGTACCGCCGGTGACGATCAACCGGTACTGCCGCGCCATGTCAAGGTATTCCGAGACCTGGGCCGCGTCGTGTTCCGCGTAATAGACCTCAATCCCCAGCAGGCCGGCGGCCGCCATATCACGCACCATCGGCGCCACCTCACCAACGGTCTTGGGATGGGCCAACACCGGTATCCCCTTCGCCTTGAGGATGATGCCGACCGCCTCCGCCGGTGTCAGCTTGTCCCGCGGCACGTAGGCCGGGCCGCCGTTCCCGATGTACTGGTCGAAGGCCTCGGCGAACTCCTGGATGTAGCCCCGTTCCAGCATCGCGGCGGCCACGTGGGGCCGCCCCACCGAACCCTCACCCGCCAGTTCGTGAACGCGGGAGAGTTTCAGCGGCAGACCCAAGCCGGCGAGCTTGCCTACCATGCGCGTGGCGCGCTGCCGGCGGGATTCCTGCAGCTCACTCAGGCGCCGCTTGAGTTCCACGTCCCGGTGATCGATGAAATAACCCAGCACGTGGGCCTCGCCACCGCTGACCTCGGTGCTGATCTCGATACCGGGGATGTAGGTCAGGCCGGGGAACTGGCGGGCCGCGGCCAGTGCCGCGGCGATTCCGTCCACGGTGTCATGGTCCGTCACCGCGATGTACGTCAGCCCCAACGCGGCGGCACGGCGTACCAGCTCCGCCGGGCTCAAAGTCCCGTCGGAGGCGGTGGTGTGCAGGTGCAGGTCAACGTGGCCCATTTCAGGCCACCTCGCGGTCAACACGCTCAATGGCGCGCGCGCGGCCATTCGTCTCGTCGATGTCAATCAACACCGAATTCAGCATCGGCCTGCCCTCGGCCACCGCCATGTGGTGCGGCAGCCCGTATAGGAAGCGGTTCAACACGTTGTCGATGTCGTCCCCGATGATGGAGTCGATGGGACCGGCCATCCCTAAGTCGGTGACGTAGGCGGTGCCGCCGGGCAGCAGGCGCGCATCGGCGGTGGCGACGTGGGTGTGGGTGCCCACCACCGCGCTGACACGCCCGTCGAGGTAACGCCCCATGGCCACCTTTTCCGAGGTCGCCTCGGCATGAAAATCTACCACGATGGTTTCCGGCCCGCGTAGCGTCTCCAGTAGCGCGTCCATGGCCCGGAAGGGACAATCGACTTCGGCCAGGAAGGTGCGCCCCAGCAGGTTGACCACCACCACGCGGCCCTGGAAAACGAGGTGGCCGCGTCCCGGCACCTTCGGCGGGTAGTTCAGGGGCCGCAGCACCGGCATCTCGCCGCCCTCAAGGTGGGGCATGAACTCGCGGTGGGCCCAGATGTGGTTGCCGGAGGTGATCACGTCAACGCCGGCGACGAGAATTTCACCCGCCGTGGCGCCGGTCAGCCCACGGCCATGGGCGGCGTTCTCCCCGTTGGCCACCACCACGTCCACCCCGAACTCGTCCTTCAGGCCGGGGAGCAGCTTCCTGATGGCTTCACGCCCCGGCTTGCCAATGATGTCACCGATGGCCAGCAGTAACACCGGAGCCTACTTCGCGAAGTCCACCGCGCGGGTCTCCCGGAGCACGGTGACCTTAATCTGGCCGGGGTACTGCATCGTCTCCTCGATCTTCTTCACGATATCCCGGGCCAGGCGTACCGAGCCCAGGTCATCGATCTCCTCGGGGCTAACCAGGATACGCACTTCGCGCCCGGCCTGAATGGCGTATGACTTATCGACGCCCTTGAAGCTGTTGGCGATGTCTTCCAGGCCACGCAGGCGCTTCAGGTAGTTCTCCAGGGACTCGCGGCGGGCGCCGGGACGGGCGCCGCTGATAGCGTCGGCAGCGGCCACAATGTAGCCCAGCACGCCGATGTCATCGATCTCAAAGTGGTGCCCCGCCACTGCCGCCACCACCGCCGGGGACTTCTCCCACTGGCGTACCAGGTCCGCGCCGATCTGGGCGTGACTGCCTTCCACCTCGTGGTCCACCGCCTTACCCAGGTCATGCAGCAGGCCGGCCCGTTTGGCCAGGTTGATGTCGTAATTCAATTCACCGGCGATCATGGACGCCATGTGCGCCGTTTCCAGGCTGTGGTTGAGCACGTTCTGCCCGTAACTGGTGCGGTATTTCAGACGCCCCAGCAGGCGTATCAATTCCGGCCTCAGGCCGTGCACGCCCGCCTGATAGGCCGCCTGCTCGCCGGCGGTCTGGATCGCCGCCTCAATGTCTTCCTTGGTCTTGTTGGTGATTTCCTCGATGCGGGCCGGGTGAATGCGCCCGTCCAGGATCAACTTGGCCAGCACCTGGCGCGCGATCTCGCGGCGTAACGGGTCGAAACTGGAAACGGTGACCGCTTCCGGTGTGTCGTCGATGATCAGGTCCACCCCGGTGGCCTGTTCCAGCGCCCGGATGTTACGCCCCTCGCGGCCAATCAGCCGCCCTTTCATTTCGTCGCTGGGCAGCGGCACCATGGTCACCGTGCTCTCGGTGACCACGTCCGAAGCAAAGCGCTGGATCGTCTGGGAGAGGATGTCCTGGGCCTTGGTATCGGCCTCGGCACGCAGTTCACTCTCCCAATCTCTGAGGCGGCGCGCCGTCTCGTCGCGGAGTTCCACTTGGATCGTATCGAGGAGCTGCTGCTTGGCCTCCTCACTGGACATGCCGGAGATCAATTCCAGTTGCTTCACGTGCTTGTCCTTGATCTCTTCCAACTCGAGGCGGGTCTTCTCCACCGTCTGTTCTTTACCGTCAAGGTTCTTCTCACGCTGCTCCACGCCTTCCAGTTTGCGTTCCAGCGTTTCCTGCTGCTGGGTCACTTTTTGCTCTTCACGCTGTAGTTCGGACTTGCGTTCGCGCTGCTCCGTGGTGGAGAGCAGTTTCACCTTGTCCGCTTCCGCCTTGGCGGCGTCGAGGGTGGTCTTGGCCTCGTACTTGGCGTCCGAAATCATGACCGAAGCCTTTTTCTCGGCGATCCGTATCTGCCGTTCGTACATGAAACGGCGAAAGAAGAAGGTGGCCATGCCGCCCAGCAGCACACCGACCACCAGGCCGAGGAACATAAACATCAGCAGCTGCAGGATTGTGACTTCGTTCATTTAGTTTTCCCCTTTCGCGTCAGCCCGCGTGGGCCGACGCCGCGATTTTAATCCTCCCGTTCGCGCCAGAGGCGCTCCAGGGTGTGTTCCATGACCTCGTAGCTGAAGCCGCGCCGCTTGAGGTAAGCGCCGAGGCGGTTACGGAATTCGGTTTCATCCGCGGCCGCGTACCGCGCCGCCCGAGGGCGTGCCGCGCGGTAGGCCGCGTCGTCGTCGTCAACCTCGGCCAGGGCCGTCTCGATCAGTTCCGGAGGCACCCCCTTGCGCTGCAGTTCGTGCCGCAGCAGGGCGCGGCTGCGGGGGCTGAAGGTGTTACGGTTGTCCTGCCAGAACCGGGCGAAGCTGTCGTCATCAAGGGCGCCCTGTGCCGCCAGTTGTGCCAGCACTTCGGTCACCACCGCGGCCTCGAATCCCCGTTGCGCCAGCCGCACGCGCAGTTCGGCTTGGCTGCGTGGGCGGTAGTCCAGCAGCCGCCGCGCCACCGTCAGACCACGGTGGCAGGCTGCGTTCAAGACCAGCGTCCGGAGTTCTTCCGGGCTGATCTCGTCACCCTGGTGCAGGCCGTTTTCCGCCAGCACGGTGGCCGCCGCGGTGAAGATGTAGCTGCCGTCGACGTATATCTGCCGCCGTCCGCGACCGATCTCTTTAACTGCGGTTACGGTTGCCATTTTCTCCCAAATACAAAAGGCCGGAGCACAAACGCCCAGCCTTTTACCCAGTCGATCAAATTATCCGGCCGGTGACTAGCTTGCGGCCGGT
This sequence comes from uncultured Dehalococcoidales bacterium, assembly GCA_964589255.1. Classification (GTDB taxonomy): domain Bacteria; phylum Chloroflexota; class Dehalococcoidia; order Dehalococcoidales; family SURF-40; genus CAZPSW01. Next base: position 1,084 of record CAZPSW010000075.1, on the reverse strand, counting down.
GTCTCTTTATCTTCGGCTGGGACAGCTGTTTCACGTATCTTGCGCTCAATCTCCGTGGCGAGGTCAAGGTTCTCCTTGAGAAAACGTTTGGAGTTTTCCCTGCCCTGCCCGATTCGGATGTCACCGTAGGAGAAAAAAGCGCCGGATTTCTTCAGCACGTCCAGCTGCACCCCGAGTTCCAGCAAATCGCCCTGCTTGCTGATGCCCTGGTCGAACATGATATCGAATTCGGCCAGTTTGAACGGTGGTGCCACTTTGTTTTTAACGACCTTGGCCCGTACCCGGTTCCCGGTGATGCGGTCACCTTCCTTGATGCTCTCAATGCGGCGAAGGTCAATCCGCACCGAACTGTAGAATTTGAGAGCGCGACCGCCCGGCGTCACCTCAGGGTTACCGTAGACAATACCCACTTTCTCCCTGAGTTGGTTGACGAAGATCACCGAAGTGCCGCTGCGGCCGATGGCCGCCGCCAGCTTGCGCAGTGCCTGGCTCATGAGCCGCGCCTGAAGGCCGACATGGGTGTCCCCCATGTCCCCTTCGATCTCGGCCCGCGGTACCAGGGCGGCGACGCTGTCCACCACGATCACGTCGATGGCGTGGCTGCGCACCAGTTTTTCGGCAATCTCGAGCGCCTGTTCGCCGGTATCCGGCTGGGAAATATAGAGGTCGTCGACGTTGACGCCGCAACGCTCGGCATAAGAGGGGTCCAGGGCGTGCTCGGCGTCGATGTAGCAGACCTTGCCGCCCTGCTTCTGCGCCTCCGCGATGATGTGCTGGCACAGCGTTGTCTTGCCCGAAGATTCGGGACCGAAGATCTCAACGATGCGCCCCCTGGGAATTCCCCCCACGCCAAGCGCCATGTCGAGTGCCAGCGAGCCGCTCGGTATCGCCTCGATCGACATCCTTGGCATCATGCCAAGTTTCATTACGGCGCCCTTACCAAATTGCTTTTCAATCTGGTCAATGGCTAAATCTAACGCCTTGTCCTTCTCGGCAGACATCTCCATATCGGGGATAATAACATAACCGAAATAATATGACAAGAAACCGGAAATACGCTCGACCGGGCTCAAACAGCGGCTCC
>CAZPSW010000074.1:0-7310 GCA_964589255.1 uncultured Dehalococcoidales bacterium | reverse complement strand
CAGAGAGGATCATAAACAAGCTGCGCGAAGCTGAGATCCTGCTCAATCAAGGAGCGACGGTCGGCGAGGCCTGCCGGCAGATCGCGGTCACCGAGCAGACCTACTACAGATGGCGTAAAGAGTACGGTGGCATGCGTATTGAGCAGGCCAAGCGGCTCAAGGACCTGGAGAGGGAGAATACCAGGCTGAAGAAGCTGGTAGCCGACGTTTCCCTGGAAAATGCGATTCTGAAAGAGGTGGCGGAGGGAAACTTCTAATCCCGTCAAAGAAACGCAAAGCTATTCTGCTTGTGCAGCAGAAGCTTGGCGTTACCGAGAGGCGGGCGTGTACGGTGCTCGGGCAGACCAGATGAGACGGTGGTGCTGGAACCACTGCCCGCGGATGGGGACATACGCTACTGGCGGGACGAAGCGGGTGCGCACCACGTCCCGAAACGCGCCCTGGACGATATCATCATCGGCTGAAAACGGTGGCCGTATTTCGCCGCGCCGGGCACCGCTCTCGGTTGACACGCCACAGGCCCTCCCCTAGAATGGCGGTAACTCTGCCCGGCGGTGAAAAAGCGTGCTTTGTGATCTCCACATCGAAAACTTCGCGGTCATCGCTGACGCCTGCCTGAAACTCGGCCCGGGACTCACTATATTGAGCGGGGAGGAAGGCGCCGGCAAGTCCCTGGTGGCGGACGCGCTGGGGGCGCTGATGGGTGCCAAAATGCCCGCCGCGGTGGTGCGTCGCGACGCCGCCAGCGCACATGTCGAGGGCACCTTCGAGCTGGACGCCGCGCTGCAAACACGCCTCGCCACGCTTTTCCAGGAGGCCGACATCAGCCCGGACCCGGACAGCACGCTAATCCTTTCCCGCGAGGTCCAGGCGGGGGGCCGCAGCAACGGGCGCATCAACCGCCACGCGGTGCCGCTGGGCCTGCTGAAACAGTTCGGCGGCGCGCTGCTGGACCTGCACAGCCAGATGGACTACCTCTCTCTGCTGGACACCGCCCGCCAGCGTGACCTGGTGGACCGCTTCGGGAAGCTGGAGGGCCGGCGGCAAGGCGTCGCCGGCGGCGTCGACCGGCTGCGCACCCTGACGCGTCAGATTGACGAGGCGCGGCAGCGCCCGGTGGAGAGTTCGTCTGACTTCCTGACGCACCAGTTAAGCGAAATCGACGCCGCCGAACTCAGCCCCGGGGAAGACGAGACGCTGCAACAGTCGCGCGAGGTAGTACGCCAGGCCGCCACCATCAAGGCGGGCTGTGGGGACGCCTACGAATTACTCTACGGCCACGATGATGCCGCCGTCAGCCGCATGCACCAGGCGTTGGATTCGCTACGCCAGGCCACCCACGCCGACGCCACCCTGCAACCGCAGCTGACCCGGCTGGAAACGATCCTGGCCGACGTTGAGGACTGCGCCAGGGAAGTGCGGCAACACGGCGAGACGTTGGCCGCGGACAGCCAACGGCTGGAAGAGATCGAGGAGCGGTTGCACTTGATCGCCTCCCTGAAGCGCAAGTACGGCGCCACCATCGAGGATGTCCTCGCCAGCGGGGAGAAGTTACGCCGCGGTCTGGCGCAGATCGAAGACCGGGACGCCTACCTGATAAAGCTGGCGGCGGAAATCGAGAGTCTGAAAACAGAACTCGGCGGCGAAGCGGCCAGCTTATCCGCGGCACGCACGGAGCAGGCCCAGGCGCTGGGCACCATGGTCAACCGCGAACTCGGTGACGTGGGCCTGCCGAACGTCAATTTCAGCGTCGCGGTAACCCGCGAGGAAAGTGAAAACGGGATCCCGGTTGGTTCCGGGCAGCGTTTCGCCTATACCCGGGAAGGCATTGACCGCATCACCTTCATGGTGGCCACCAACCCCGGTGAGCCGGTGCGCCCGCTGGCCGAGATCGCTTCCGGCGGCGAGACCAGCCGCATCGTGCTGGCGGTGAAGAGCGCCCTGAAACGCGCCGACCCGGTACCCACCCTGGTCTTCGATGAGATTGACCTGGGCGTTGGTGCCCGCAGCGGGGACGGCGTGGGGCGCAAACTGAGTGACCTGGCGCACTACCACCAGGTGATTTGCATCACCCACCTGCCCCAGATCGCCTGTTTCGGGGACACCCACTACCGACTGGTGAAGAACACCGGCAGCGGCAGGGCGGTGACCACCGTGGAGCAGGTTGAGGGAGAGGCCCGCGTGGCGGAACTGGCGGCCATGCTCGGTGCCGCCAGCGCCGGTGAAGTGATGACGCAGGGCGCCGGCGAACTCGTCACCCAGGCGCAGGCCTGGAAGAGCCAGAGATTGAAGACAAAAGAGCGCCACCAGGGCCAGATGCTCTAGGCCTCAAAACACAGTGGAGGTAACACCATGAAAGAGTATGATCTCATCGTCATCGGTTCCGGTTCCGGTCTGGGGGTGGTGGTCGATTCACTGGAACACGGGTTCAAGGTGGCGCTGGTGGACCGGGGGCCGCTGGGCGGCACCTGTCCCAACACCGGCTGCATTCCGTCCAAGGTGCTGATCTACCCGCGGACCGCATCATGGAAATTCAGGAGGCGGCCCGGCTGGGGATTACGGCGGCGGTGGAGAAGGTCGATTTCGGGGCCATCATGGCGCACATGCGCTGGTACGTGCAGGACATCCTCGACGGCGCCACCAAACGCATCACCCAAAACGAGGACTACGATTTCTATGACGGTCAGGGCCGTTTCACGGGGGACCATATCATCGAAGTGAACGGCGAGCAGCTGCACGCGGAGCGTATCGCCATCGCCTGCGGCTCCCGCCCCATGGTGCCGCCGATACCGGGGCTGGACACGGTGGACTATATCACCAACGAGGGCGCTCTCAAGCTCACCGAGTGCCCCGAAAGCCTGATCATCATCACGGCGGCTACGTGGCGGTGGAATTCGGCCACTTCTTCGCCGCCATGGGTGCCCGCGTCACCATCATCGAGATGACGGACCGCATGGTGGCCTCGGAGGAGCCGGAAATCTCGGCACTGCTGCTGCGCGAGCTCGGGAAACGCATCGAGGTCCACATGTCCACCCAGGCGACGGCGGTAAAAAGCACCGCGGGCAGCGTCACCGTGGTCACCAAAAACGCTGCCGGTGAGACTCGTGATATCACCGCCGCCAAACTGATGGTGGCGGTGGAGCGCAGCTGCAACGCGGACACCCTGGACCTGGAGAAGACCGGGATCAAGGTGGACCGGCGCGGCTTCATTGAGGTTGATGCCTACCTGGAAACCAGCGCCAGCGGCATCTACGCACTGGGGGACGCCAACGGCCAGCAGATGTTCACCCACATGGCCAACTACGAAGCGGACGTGGTGGGGGCCAACCTGACGCGCGGCAAGGAGACCACCGTTGACTACCACGCCGCGCCGCACGCCGTTTTCTCACACCCGCAGATCGCCTCGGTGGGCCTGCGCCAGGCAGACGTGCCCGCGGGGCGCAAGATACTGATTGGCCAGGCGCCCTACAACAACGTCGTCAAGAGCGAAGCGATGAAAGAAGAAGACGGCTTCACCAAGGCCATCGTCGAGGCCGAAACGGACACCTTCCTGGGTTTTCATATCATCGGCCCCTACGCACCAATGCTAATCCAGGAAGTGACCAACGTGATGACGAGCGGCGGCACCGTCGAAGACCTATTCCGGGGGATACACATCCATCCGGCGATGCCAGAGCTGATCCCGCCCACCCTGGGCAGCCTGAGTGAGCCTAGCTGACGCTAATCTCCTGGCTTGATTCCCAGAGACCGTGGATGTTGCAGAGTGAAGTCGCGATCAGCGTTCCGGACTGCTTCAGCTTGAAGCTGAAGGTAACGTCCGGGTCCGTGTAGACAGGGCCCGCGTCAGCACCTTCCGCGGACTCGCCGTGGGCGCCAAACTGCGCGCTGGCCAGCTGGTAGACGTTGCCGTTCTGCGGCTTGAAATAAAGCGTCACGCTGCGAATGTGGTGCGCCGTGGTGTTGGGGTGGGCAATCTCCTTCCCCACCGTGACCCGGGCCGTCACCGCCGCGTCCGCCGCCGTACTGGCGGGGCAATCAATGGCCGGGACGTGTTTTTCCGTCTTCCAGTCCGCCGTCTTGTAATACTCACCGATACTCGTCATGGGAACCTCCCACCTTTCCGTTTTTCACAGTCTGTCACGTCAGACCACCGTTGTACAGTACCAAAGTCACAAAATAATACCCCGCGCGTTTGGCGGCGCAACCCACATTGCCCTATAATGACGGTTAGGAGTATGGCGCCCGCGGGGAGACAACGATGTACCGACACATTCTGGTGACCCTGGACGGCTCGGAAATGGGCGAGAGCGCGCTGCCGCACGTTGAGGCCATCAGCCGGGCCTGCCTCCCGGACGGCCGCATCACGCTGCTCCAGGTGGTCACCCCGCTGCACCTCTACGAGGGGCTGGAGGGCAGCCTGCCGCCGCATGAAAAGGAAAAACTCGAGAATGAAGCCACCGCCCGCGTCTGGGAGTATTTACAGGCCGTCGCGGACCGCCTCGACACCGGTGATATCGCGGTGGACATCGAGGTCTGCCACGGCGACGTGGCGAAAGAAGTGGTGGCCTACGCCAACCGCACGGAAGCGGACCTGATCGTGATCGGCTCCCATGGCCATTCCGAATTCCGGCACCTGATCATCGGCAGCGTCGCGAACAAGGTAACGCGGAACGCCTGCACCCCGATCTTCCTGGTGCGCCCGCCGCAGTGCCGCATCAAGCACTGACCGCGGCCCATTTCAGGCCACCCCAGACCCTCCGGAACTATTGACAGCCGGAAGGCTCATTGCTAATATTAAGCAGAGTTGATTTCACGCCAACCTGCTTGATTTAGATGGATATATTACTGGTAGTCATCGTCGCGCTGGCGCTGGACCTGGCTTTCGGGGAGCCGCCCAACCGCTGGCACCCGGTATCCTGGCTCGGCGGGCTGATGGCGCTGGAAATCAAATTGGCCCCCGCGCGGGGCACGCGGCGGCAGCTGGTCTACGGCGGCCTGATGGTACTCATTACCTCTGCCGCACTCACCGCGGGTGCCTATTTCCTCTTCACCTACTTGCGTCTGAACGTACCGCTGGCCTTTATCGTCCTCGGTGGCGTCACCCTGAAGCTGACTTTTTCCCTGCGTGGCCTGGGGCGGGCAGCGCGCGCGGTACGGCGGCAGGTGGCGGCGCGGGCCGATGAGGACGCCCGGCGCAGCCTGAGATCACTCGTCAGCCGGGACACCACGGAACTGGGCCGCGGGGACATCCTAGGGGCGGCGGTGGCCTCGGTGGCGGAAAACAGCTGTGACAGCTTCACCGCCCCGCTGCTTTACTTCCTCGTCTTCGGGTTGCCCGGCGCGGTGGCCTACCGCGTCGTCAATACCTTCGATGCGATGGTGGGCTACCACGGGCGGTTCGAATACCTGGGCAAGGCCGCGGCCAGGCTTGATGACGTGCTCAACTTCGTGCCCGCCCGCCTGACGGCACTGACGCTGGTAGCCGCCGCCTGGGTTTGCCGCGGTAACGCGCGCGGGGCCTGGCGCACGATGCGGCGGGACCACGGACTGACACCGAGCCCGAATGCCGGCTGGACGATGAGCGCGGTGGCTGGGGCGCTAGAAATCAAACTGGAAAAAAGCGGTGAATACAGCATTGGCGGCGGCGCCCGGACGATGGGCCTGGCGAGCCTCGACGCGGCGCGGCGCCTGCTCTATACCACCGCCCTCATCTGGAGCCTGGCGGTACTGGCCATTACCACGGTGGTCTATGCTCTCCCCTAGGCCATACCTGGCGGACCTGCCGCAAGCCATCCACGGCGGTGTGGACCACGCCGAACTGGCGGCGCGTGGCCTGGTGCCGCGGGCGGTGCTTGATTTCAGTGCCAACGTCAACCCCTACGGCCCGCCGCCCGGCGTGAGACGGGCGCTCCGGGGCATCCGCGTCGGTGAATACCCGGACACCGCGGTCACGACACTGCGGGGGGCGCTGGCGGCGCACCTCGGCACCAGCCCGGAGAGCATCACGCCGGCGGCTGGCGCCACCGAGGTCATCAGACTGGCGGTGCAGGCCTTCGTGGGACCGGGGGACCGCGTGCTGATACCGGCGCCCGCTTACGGCGAGTACGCCACCGCCTGCCGCATCGCCGGGGCCGAGGTCATCACGCGACGGGCCGGCGAAGCGGACGGCTTTCGCCTGGACACCGCGGCACTGGTATCTGAAATCAAAACTGCGCGCCCCCGCGCCGTCTGCATCGGCAGTCCCAACAACCCCACCGGGGAATACCTCACCGAGGCGGCGGTAACGGCCATCGTCGACGCTTCACCCGAGACCCTGGTGCTGCTCGACGAGGCCTACATCGGCCTGGTCGAGGGTGCCTGGGACTCCCGGAAACTGGCGTTGCGGCGAAACGTGGTGGTGGTGCGTTCCATGACCAAGGACTACGCGCTGGCGGGGCTGCGCCTGGGCCATGCGCTGAGCCACCCGGTGACGGCGGCATTACTGACGCGCCTGCGCCCGCCCTGGAGCGTCTCCGCCCCGGCCCAGGCCGCCGGACTGGCGGCACTTGAAGCAAATAATTTCATCGAGGATTGCCGTCCGCGCCTGTTACAGGCCAAGAATTACTTGGTGCGCCATTTCCAGAAAATGGGTTATACCGTGATCTCCGGCCAGGCCAATTTCATGCTGGTCAGGGTGGGCGACGGCGCCGCCTTCCGGGAGGCGCTGCTAAAGCGTGGCCTGCTGGTGCGGGACGGGGCTTCTTTCGGGCTGCCGCAGTACGTACGCCTGGCCACGGGCCGCCTGCCGCACTGCCGCGCCCTGATGCGGGCGGTGGCGGAAATCACCGGGAAATAAAATGAACACATCGGTGAAAAAAGGAAACAGATGGACACGCTGGAAAAACTGATTCAAAGCATCACCCCGCCGGATCAGGCCGCGGTGGCCGCGGCGCGCGCCCGCCAGGACACCCTGACCAAGCCGCTGGGCAGCCTGGGACGGCTGGAGGCGCTCTCCGTGCAGATCGCCGGTATCACCGGCCGGGCGAGGCCGCTACTGTTGCACAAACTGCTCATCACCATGGCCGCGGACCACGGCGTGGCGCGTGACGGGGTGAGCCTCTACCCCGCCGCGGTGACGCGCCAGATGGTGCTGAATTTCCTGACCGGTGGCGCCGCCATCAATGTGCTGGCGCGCCACGTCGGGGCGCGTGTGACGGTGGTCGACATGGGCGTCAGCGGTGGCTTCGAGGAAATGCCGGGGCTACTCAGACGGCCCGTCGCCGGTGGCACCGCCAGCCTGTCACAGGGCCCGGCGATGAGCCGGGAGCAGG
>CAZPSW010000073.1:0-7365 GCA_964589255.1 uncultured Dehalococcoidales bacterium | reverse complement strand
GTTCTACTGGCGGTTACCGGCTCAGCCGCCGATGTATTTAGCGTAAATACTGCGGGCTTCGGCCAGGTCAACCGTGTTTTTCACGATGGTACGCCCGTCAGGGAAGACCGCCACCTCGTGGCCGTCGGCGTTAAAGGTGAGTAGGTGTTCGTTGAAATCAACCCGGGCCACCCGCTCCAGGTGGGCGCTTAATGCCGCGAAAGAAGGGCCCACCATGCCGGGGCGGGTGATCTGCACCGCGTTCTGGCCGCAGAGTATCACCTGGCGATCATCCGGGTTGGCATTGAGAAATTCATATTCACCACGGCAGGCGGGGCAGTCCGCGCGCGGCTTCACCTCAAGGTGATCGAAATTACCCGTCCAAACATCGACGAAAAGAAGTTGCCGCCGCAACTCCGGAGCGCCGACCAGTATCTTCAGCGCCTCGGCGGCTTCCAGCGCACCAATGGTCAGCGTCACCGGGTTGACCACGCCGGCGGTATCGCAGGTGGGCACCGTGCCGCGGTAGTCACGGGTGGCGAAAAGGCAGCGGAAACAGGGATCCTCTCCGGAATTTCCAGGAATAATATTAAAGGTCATGCCGTAAGATGAGACGGCGCCGCCGTAGACCCAGGGAATTCGTTGTTTCAGGGCGACGTCATTGACCAGCAGGCGCGTCTCGAAGTTGTCCAGCCCGTCAAGGATGACATCCGCGCCACGGGTCAACTCCTCCGCATTGCTCGGGTTGAAATCCGCCACCACGCCCTCGATCACGACCTCTGAATTGATCTCCCGCAACCGCGCCGCGCCGGCCACCACCTTGGGCAGACCGGAGCTGACATCAGCCTCGGTGAAGAGCAATTGGCGTTGCAGGTTGTGGTATTCAATGAAATCACGGTCAATGACGCGCACGCGCCCCACCCCGGCCCGCACCAGGGATTCGGCGATCACGGTACCCAGCGCTCCCAGACCGACAATCACCGCCAGGCTGTCACGCAAACGGTCCTGGCCGGCCTGCCTGATGCCGGGAAAGATGACCTGCCTGGAATAACGATCCGTCAAAATATCTCCCGGGATCAAATGTGATACATCGAGGCGCGCCCATCAGTCTGGCGCGCACAGCGGTCCGCCAGGTCTTCCAGGGTGGTGGCACTGAGCACCCGGTTCACACTGTCATCCAGTTCCCGCCAGAAATCCCGCACCACCGCCACGGTGGCCAGTGCGTCATTGTCCGCGCCGTGGGCCCTGCCGTGCCCGCCGCTGTTTCCCTCGAGCGTGGCGTAGACCTCGCGCATGCTGATCTTGGCCGGGGGTTGCGCCAGCGAAAAACCGCCCACCGGGCCACGCACGCTGCGCACCAGCCCGGCGCTGACCAGCGGACGCATCAACTGGCTGAGATAGGGGCGCGGTATGCCCTGGCGCTGCGCGATATCGCCCAGCTTCACGGCACCGCCCGACGCGTTCATGGCAAGGTCAAGCAGTGCCCGTGTGCCGTAGTCTGTAGTGGTTGATAATTGCATAATGATGATATTTCAGATTAGTTAACTCGACAATATCATGGCGGCCCGCCCCTGTCAAGCCCCGTGGCGCTCTCCGGCGCACCGTTTCCAGGCGTCCCCGTTCCCATGCTGGTATACTGGGTCGAGTTACCTCTTCGGGTCAACGGGTCAGTCACAGGAGAGCTTTTGGCCACACCGCGTCCCAAAACAGGTACTTACTACGGCTGGGTCGTGATCGGCGTCATGTTCATCATGCCGGCATACCTCGGCGGGGTTGTCTTTTACGGTTTTACGGCGATCATCGAACCGATCGCCCTGGAGCTCGACTGGAATTGCACCACCATCTCCCTGGCGGCCTCCCTGCGCGGTGTCGAGGCCAGCCTGCTGGCGCCGGTGGCCGGTGCTATCGTGGACCGTTACGGGCCACGCCGCCTGATGTTCAGCGGGCTGATATTGATCGGCGCCGGTATGCTGTTGCTGGCTTTCTTCTCTGTGCTTACCTGCCCCCGCGCCGGTGCTGGTGGTTAGCGTCACGGCGCGCTATACTAGATAACGCCTGGGAGCTTCAAGATGAGACACGTCAAGGGTGAGTTCTCCGGTGACACCGGGGAACGGCTTTTCTACCAGTACTGGGAGCCTGACGCCCCACTGCGGGCGCTGGTGTTGGTGGTCCACGGCCTGGGTGAGCACGGCGGACGCTACCTCCGGGTGGCGGGCTGCCTGGTGGCCCACGGCTACGGCGTGTACTGCCAAGACCTTTACGGGCATGGCAACTCCCCCGGCCCGCGCGCCCTGCTCCACGGTTTCACCGCTCACGCCCAGGACGTGAAGGCCTTTCACAACGCGGTGCGCCGGGACCACCCGGAGGGCAAACTGTACCTGGTGGGGCACAGCATGGGGGCGGTGGTGGCCACCGAATACGCCCTGCGCTATCCCGAGGACATCTCCGGCCTGGTGCTTTCCGGGGCCGCCTTTAAACTGGCGACCTCGCTGCCGCCACCGTTACTGGCGGTGCTGGGATGGCTGGCGCGGCTCTGGCCATGGCTGGGCCTGAGCGCGGTGCCGGTGGAAACCCTGAGCCGTGACCCTGCGGTGGTTGATGCCTACCGCCGGGACCCGCTGGTCTATCACGGGCGCCTGCCGGTGCGCACCGTCTATGACCTGATGACCTGCTGGCGGCATTTGACGGCGCGGGTGCGGCAGATGAAACTACCAGTGCTGGTGTTGCACGGGGCGCTGGACCGCCTTTGCCATCCCGGCGGCAGCGTTCGCTTCGAAGAGGCGGCGGTGGCCGCGGCCACGACGCTGAGAATCTACCCCGGCATGTACCATGAGATATTCAACGATCCGGAATGCGACGTGGTCTTCCGGGACCTGGTGGCCTGGCTGGAGGCCCATTAGGCGGTGGGACGGCGGATCAGTCGTCCCTTTCCTGGAGTTCGCTGACGGTGGCCGCCAGCCCGTCGACGTAAGAAGCGTAGCCCGGCTCCCAGTCAAGGTACTTGCGGGCCTTGGCGTTGGAGATGACCGAGTTGGCGGTGGCGGTCTCGTAGGCGAGCCGTCCCATCTGGACGCGGGCCATCACCGGGCGCAGCACCGCAGGCATGTCCACGCCGATGAAATGCACCAGCGTTTCGATGAAGTCCTTTTGCGTCACCGCCTCGTCGTCGGTGATGATGAAACGGTGACCGAGCGGCATTACCTGGAGCGCCTTGACGTAGGCGTCAGCGAGGTCATCAACGTAAACCCGGGGCCGGTAGTAGTCCCCTTCACCGATGAGTTTGTAGGTGCCCTCCAGAACGTCCCGGTAGATGCCACTCTCGAAGGTGCCGCCCGGGCCGTAAATTTCCCCCGGCATCAGCAGCACCAGCGGAAAGTCCTGCTCCAGCGCCTGCTCCACCAGCGGGTCGATCATTTCCCCGATCTTACCGATGCCGCGGCGGTCCAGCGGGGATTTTTCGTCGGCGATCTCGTCACCGCGGGTGCGGTAATTGGCGCAGAGTGTGGCCACCAGGGGGCAACCCAGTTTCTCCGCGATTTCCAGCGAACTGCTGAAATGCAGCGTGACCTCGTTCTGTAGCGCCCTGACGTGGCTTTCCATAATGCGTTTCGGCATCCTACTGGGCGCCGGAACGCTGATCACGACCTCCTGCGGCGGGATGCGGTAGGTGAGTTTGTCCATCGGATGCAACAGGTCACCGATGATACTCTGAATGCCGAGCGCCGCCAGACGGTCCGCCATGCGGTGACTGCGCGTCAGCACGGTGATCTCGTCACCCCGGGCGAGCAACTTGTTAAGAATGTGTGATCCCAGGAAACCGGTGCCACCGATAACGAGTACTTGCAAATCTGCCTCCGGCACGTTATTGTAACAAAAATCAGCCGGGGATGCACCCCTCATTTGCCGAATGAGACTGAATACGGTAAAATAGAAAATTGTGCCAGGTTTGGCCGGAGCAGGTATGGAAAAGATAGAAGTTAAAGTAGACAGCCGGAAAATCCTCGGTAAAAAGGTAAAACAACTGCGGGCGCGGGGCATTACGCCGGTCCATGTTATCGGTCACGGCATCGAGTCAATGTCCCTGCAATGCGAGACGCTGGACCTGAAACAGGTGCTGTCACGGGCCGGGAAGACCCACCTCGTCAACCTCAAGATCGACCAGGAACGCCAGGTCAGGCCGGCGCTGGTGCGCGAAGTACAGATCAATCCCATCAGCCGCCAGATTCTTCACGTCGACTTTTATCAGGTGAAGATGGAAGAACGGGTCAGGATGGAAGTGCCGGTGGTGGTGGTAGGTGAATCACCGCTGATGAAACAGAAGGACACCATGCTGGAGCATGAGATGAACACCCTGACGCTGGAGTGTCTGCCCGCGGACATCCCCGAATCACTGGTGGTGGATGTCAGCGTACTCAGCGAGATGGGGCAGGCCATCCGCGTACGGGACGTGGTGGTGCCGGACAACGTCGATGTGATCAATGACGGGGACCAGCCGGTGCTCAAGATCGCACAGCAGCGGCGCGCCATGGTTGAGGAAGAGGAAGAAGAGGCGGCGGCGGCAGCGGCAGCGGCGGCAGCGGCGGCAGCGGCTGGTGCGGAAGGTGGCGTGGAGGCCGCCGGGGAAGCCGGCACGGAATCCTCCGGGGGCGACTCAGAGTAACCACTCACATTCTAAAATCAGAGGCCGTGACGCCAAGGCGCCGCGGCCTTTCTTTTTGTGCGGCGTGAGCCCCTGCGGTTCAGTCCGTGGTAACCTCCGCGACCGTCGCCACTGTCGCCCGGCGCTTGGCACGCAGCATGAGGATTCGGATCAGTGTGCCGATGATACCAGCGCTGCCGATGAGGCTGGTGATGACGTGTTCGGCGTTGGTCATGGTGCGGGTCCAGCCGAGGGCTAGGATGACCACGCCGATACCGGCGAAGACAACCATTAGGGTGATAAAGGTGTTGCGGTCATTCATTATCATAACTCCTGGCGCCGGGTGGTAATTTGTCCCCGTTAATTTTTGTTTCTTACTGGTATAACGGGCCGACACCCCGAATAGTTACGGATGGGCCAGCACACCCCCCATGGCCTTCTGTTATAATGGTTGACGAAATCATGAACCATGACCGGGGCCAATGGAACAACTAACACGCATCCTCGTCGCCGGGCCGTTCTTCGCCCTGCTCTGGGCCATTCCGGGCGCCCTGGCGGGGGCCGGGGCCGGGTTTTTCGATCTCCACGTTGGCGCCGCTTTCGGCGTCGCCTTGGCTTTCATCTTCTGGTACCCCCGCTCACGCCAGCGTCAGGGGGAACCGGCGGATTTCATCCTTTATTGCATCACCATCTGGGGCGCCGCTGGTCTGGGACTGGGCTGCTACTTCGTGGGACGGCTGATCAGCGAATTGCAGGCGGCGGCTTAATCCGCCCCGCCGGCGCGCCTGAGATTGAAAAACCACCCCTGTTTGCGTTATAAATATAGGGGTTCGCGAGTATTATACCGGAGGCCAGGTTGGCGAAGAAAAAAAAAGACGTTCCGAAACCCCCACGGGAAATGACCCGGCGCCGCATGGCCAACTGGCAGAAACAGCGGCGGCGCCAGCGCCTGATACTCTTCGGCGGTATCGCTCTGATCACCGCCGCGGTGCTGGTGGTGCTCATCGGCTGGGTGGTGGCGGACGCCATACCACGCAGCCAGAAAGTGTTGACGGTCAACGACCAGAGCTATGACGCCGGTGAAATTACCACCGCGCTGCTTTATTTCAGCGGCGGCGATGCGGCGGCACTACCAGCAACACTGAACCAGATGTTGCCGGTACTGGAAAACATAGAACTCATCGCCCAGGGTGCGGCGGCGCTGGGCGTCTCTGTGACCGATGCCGAAGTCAAGGCGGAGGCGGAGCGTTTGGGGTGGTCCCGGGAGTACCGCCGCATCGTCCGGCTGGACCTGATGGAGCAGCGTGTCCGAGATCATTTCGAGGCGCAGGTGCCAGAGACCGCACCCCAGCGCCACGTTTTCGCGATGCTGCTGGAAAGCCAGGATCAGGCGGTCCGGACACGCCAGGAGATTGTTAACGGCCTCAAATTCGCGGACATGGCATCCCTGGTGGCGGTGGACACCTACAGCCAGGAACACCTTGGCGATACCGGCTGGCACATCCAGGGTATACTCCAGAAACCGGCCTTCCTGAATTCCAGCGTGCCGGCGGACTGGGCCTGGCAGGCGGACGCGGGTGCCCTCAGTCCGCCGCTCCAGGACGACGCTATCATGAAGCCGCTGAGCTACTGGATCTGGAAAGTTACGGAACGAAACGAGGCACAGGGATCACACCTTTACGGCCTGATGCTGGGCAGCCTGGTGGAGGCCCAGAACACTTACGACCGGCTTCTGGCCGGCACGGACTTTGCCGCGCTGGCCGGGGAAGTGTCCCGTTTCACCAGATACTTAGAGGGCAGTCCTGGGGAGGTCGGCTGGTACCTGGATGACCAACTGCTGCCTTCAATGGAGGCCTTTGTGCTGGACAAGACGCACCCCTTGAATAGCGTCAGCCGGCCGGTTAGGGACACTGCCTCCAATACTAACGGCGGCTACTGGCTGGTGCAGGTGGCGGAGATCGACGAATTCCGCGACCTCACCGAAGGGGACCGGCAAAACCAGTACCTGGAACTTTACGGTGACTGGGCGGTCGGGATACAGGATAATCCGGCCACCCAGATTGAAAGATTCCTTGATGCGGACAAGCAGGAGTGGATCATGGCGAACGCATTGGCGGAGCTGGGCCAGTGAGCCGCGCCGCCATTGGTGTCGGCCTGATCGGTCTCGGCGTCATCGCCGGTGAAGCGGCGCGCCTGCTCACCGAACGTGGCCCGCAGTTTTCGCAGGAACTGGGCCGTGACCTGGTGCTCACGCGCGTCAAGGTGCTGCCGGTTGACCTGGCGCGGCCCCAGGCCGCCCAAATGGCGCCTGGTCTGTTGACTACCGACGACGACGAATTCTTCAATACGCCCGGAATCGATATCATTATCGAAGCCATCGGCGGTGAGCACCCGGCCTTCGAGTACCTCCTCCGGGCGCTTCAGGCGGGCAAGCACGTGGTGACCTCAAATAAAGAAGTCATCGCAAAGCGCGGCGCGGAACTCGCGGCCACTGCTCTGGACCGCGGCGTCACTCTGCGTTACGAGGCCAGCGTCGGCGGCGGCATACCGTTGATATCCCGTTTCCAGCATGACTTCGTCGCCAACCGGGTCACCGGCATCCAGGCCATCATCAACGGCACCACCAATTACATCCTGACGCGCATGGCCCGGGACGGCATCGAATTTGAGGAGGCACTGCGCCAGGCCCAGGCGTTGGGTTACGCCGAGGCTGACCCCGCCAATGACGTTGAGGGCTACGACGCGCG
>CAZPSW010000072.1:2952-7575 GCA_964589255.1 uncultured Dehalococcoidales bacterium | reverse complement strand
GCCGCGGTGACCTGGGCCGAACTGTCCAGGATATAGGGCAGGGCCTGGGTGATGGGGCAGTTCCAGTTATTGGAGAAGCCGTGATGCAACGGCTCCATGGTGCACTGCACTGGCAGGAAGATATAGTCCAGCCGCTGGTCCAGCAGCTCCAACACGTGACCAAACGCAACTTTAATCGGCAGGCAGGGTTCTTCGAGCACGTTCTCCACGCCGCGCCGCACGATGCCGCGGCTGGTGGCCCCGGAGACGACCACGCGGCATCCGAGCGCGGTGAAAAATGCCTGCCAGAGCGGGAACAGTTCATGGTAGAAGAGTGAGCGCGGAATGCCCACCGTGGGCCCGTCAGGACTAGCCGTAGCGGTCTTCAGGTAGCCCGCTTCAAGGTGGCGGCGGCGCTCCTCGAAGAGGCACGGCAGGTCCCCGCCGCGGGACTTCCCGACGGCGTCACTGACGTCATACTTACCGCAGCGGGAGCCGTAATGCAGCGGCACTTCCCCGGCGAAGGCGGCGCGGTGAACCTCGCAGTGGTTGGCGCAGTCCTGGCAGACAAAAGTGGTCAGCCGGTACTCCCGGTCTGCCAGGTCAAAGCCGCGGAAACGGCTGGGCGTGACGGACGGGGCCATCTCGTCCCGCGCCAGCAGCGCGATGCCGACCGCCCCCAGCACGTCATGCTGCGGGGGTACGGTGACCGGCTTACCCAGTACCGCCTCGAAGGCGGCCTTGACGGCGCGGTTATAGGCCACCCCACCCTGGAAGAGGATGTTCTCACCGATGGGGTGACTTTCCACCACCTTGGTCAAATAGTTCTTCACGATGGAATAGGCCAGGCCGCTGACCATGTCCGGTTTGGACGCGCCGTGCTGGCGGTGGAAACCAAGCTGGGACTCCATGAAGACGGTGCAGCGCTCTCCCAGGTCAAGGGGCCGCACCGCCGACAGCGCCAGCGCCTCGAATTCCCCGGCGATGTCCAGTTCCAGGTTGCCCGCCTGCTCCTCAAGGAAAGAGCCTGTGCCCGCGGCGCAGACCTTGTTCATGGCGAAATCGACGATGGTGCCGTGTTTCAGGCTGATATACTTGGCGTCCTGGCCCCCGATCTCGAAGATGGTGTCCGCGTCGGGGCACATATGGGTCGCCCCTTTAGCGTGGCTGGTGATCTCGTTGCGCACCACGTCGGCACCGAAAAAGGCGCCGGTGAGCTGCCGCCCGGAACCGGTGGAACCAGTGCCGCGTACGTTTACACCGTCGCCCAGTTCCCGACCCACCCGGGAGAGTCCCCGCCTGAGCGCCTCGATCGGTTCCCCCGATGTCATCAGGTAACAACGCGCCAGCACGTTACCGTCAAGGTCAATGGCGACCACGTTGGTGCTGATGGAACCCACGTCCACGCCGATGAAGACATCCGTGCCCGGCGCGGGCCGGCCCCCCAGCGACGCCGTCGTCATAACGTAACCGTCGCCCTTCAGGGGCGGCAGGCTGGCACCATCATAATCACTCCGGGCCAGGTACTCCGCCAGCCGCGTCATGATGTCCGGCGGCGGGGGCACCGTGGCGGCCACCAGCACCGCGCCCAGTGCCCCGAGTACGGCGTGGTGCTCCGGCACGATCAAATCATCGGGCGCCAGGTCCAGCAGTTCCGCCAGGGCCCGGCGCATACCGGGGTTGGCCGCCACGCCGCCCTGGAAGGCGACCGGGCCGGGCACTGTCCGCCCGCGGACCTGGTTGGTCTTGAACTGGCGCGCCATGGCGTAGCAGAGCCCGGCCACGATGTCCGGCACCGGGGTGCCCACCTGTTGCAGGTGGATCATGTCCGTCTTGGCGAAGACGCTGCAGCGCCCGGCAATGGCGGCGGGATGTGTTGATTCCAGTGCAATCTCACCAAAACGCGAGACCGGAATGCCGAGCCGTGCCGCCTGCTGGTCAAGGAAGGAGCCGGTACCGGCGGCGCAGGCGCCGCTCATGGTGAAATCACGCACCGTGGCGGGGTCACCCGCGACCGCGTCCCCGAGTAGGATCAATTTCGAATCCGCGCCGCCGATCTCAATGATCGATCTCACCTGCGAGTGGTGACAAGCCGCGCCCGCGGCCTGGGCGACGACCTCGTTGACGCAGGGTATACCGAGGCTCTCCGCAAGTTGCCGGGCGCCGGTGCCGGTGGCTGCCGCCCCGCTGAAGTCTGCCGCGGTGTAGCTACGGAACACCTCCCCGAGGATGTTCCGAATGGTCTCATCCGGCTGCCCGCCGGTACGCCGGTACCAGGACTCGATGATCTCGCCGCGGTCGCCGGCAATGACGACTTTGGCCGCGATCGAGCCAATGTCGATGCCGAGTTTCATTATTACGCCACCACCCTATCGCCCCTGGCGCCCACTGTAACGGGACGCCTGGTTAATGCTACGCTATCCCGCGAGTCACGTCAACGAAGCGGGGGCGGGGGCTGTTGACATCCGCGGTGAGAGTAGTATAATCGGGTTTCACGGGAATGTTTTTGGGTGGCCTGGTTCACGGCTGGAGGTAAACGATGCACGAAAGGATACTGATACCACTGGACGGTTCCGAGGTGGGCGAGGCCGCCCTGCCCTACGTTGAAGACCTCATCGCCAAGCTGAAGCCACAGGTGAAGGTGGAGATCACGCTGCTCCAGGTAATTTCCCCGGCCACGCCGGTCATCATCGGCGGCTTCGAGGCGGCCCCGATCCCCTACGAACCAATGGAACTTTCGGAGATCGAGGCGCGGGCCACCGAGTACCTGGGCCGCACCGGCAAGGCCCTGCAAGAAAAGGGCGTCGGCGTGACCACGGTGGTGGCGGTGGGCAAGGCCTCGGACGAAATCAAACGTGCCGCCGAGGCAATCGACGCGGACCTGATCGCGATGTCCACCCACGGGCGCACCGGTATCACGCGCTGGGCATTCGGCTCGGTGACGGACCGGGTGCTGCGCTCCCGCACCCGGCCGGTACTGTTGGTGAGAACCCCGAAAGGGGATTTCGGGCACGGGCTGGGGGCGACCCTCTCCAACATCGTATCCGGCGCTGAGGACTAAAGCCGGCGCGATTTATCCTGACGGTCACTCCCGGAGGCATTAATGTGGATCAAATGGCTGGGGCACTCCGCTTTCCTGATTACCGCGGCTGACGGCACGCGGATCATCACTGACCCTTACCGGGTGAGGAGCGGGTTCAATTACGGGCGCATCACCGAGGCGACCGACATTGTCACCATCAGCCACGAACACGGGGACCACAACTGCCTTGACGACATTCCGGAGAGCCCGTTACTGGTGCGTGGTACCGGCCTCACCGAGGCGCCCTGGATCACTTTCCGCGGCATCGCCAGCTACCATGACACTGAAAACGGCGCCGTCCGCGGCGATAACACCATCTTTTGTTTCGCGCCGGACGGTATGCGCGTCTGTCACCTGGGGGACCTGGGCCACCCGTTACCGGACGCCACGGTGGCGGAGATCGGCCCTGTCGACGTGCTGCTGATCCCGGTAGGCGGAAATTTTACCATCGACGCCGAAACCGCCGCCGGCATCTGTGACCAGATTCAGCCCCGAGTCATCATCCCGATGCATTACCGCACCCCGAAGGTGGACATGGCCATCGCCAAGGTGGACGAATTCCTCGAGGGCCGGTCACCGCTGACGCGGCTGGGCATCAGTGAGATAGAGATTAGCCAGGCGTCGATCGATCATTTCCGCGGCACGGTGGTGCTGGGGTCCGCCCTCTAGGCAAAGGACGGGCGTGGTTCAGAGCAGGGACGGCAGGTCCGCGCCGGCGTCCCCAATCTCCTTCAGACTCTGCTCCGCCGCGGCCCGGCGCTCCCGGGCGCCTGGAATGACGGTGGCGGCGCGCAGGTAATAGCTCCGTATCTGCTCCAGGTCCGTGATACCGGATACCACCACCGAAACGTCGAGCACCGACTTCTCGCGCGGGTAGTCCCCGTTACGGATGGTGGCGGCGGGACAATTGGCGCGCAGGTACTGGCTGAGTTCCCTGACCAGTTCCATGCTCATTTCCGCCTGGGGGCCGGAAACCAGGTAGAGCACGAGGCTGACCTCGGCCAGGTTGCAGGAGAGGGAGAGTTCGCTGATGGCCTGGTCCATCGCCTGGATGCCGCGAAAGGCCTGGGCGCTGCGGGCCTGGAAATCCGGCTTTGTCCGTAACGGCAGGTTGATGAAATCCACCTGGGTCTGGCCGTAGCCGATGGCGCTGAACCCGCTCAGCGTCTGCATGATGTCCCCGGCGTCAAGCAGCTTCGTCCCGATGTGCCGCGCCCGTTTCTCTTTCCCGGCGCTGAGCAGGTTGAAGAACGGCGCCACCACCGTCCGGTTGATGCGCGCGATGTTGTCCCTGAGGGAGACATCCTTACGCACGTAACGCTGGTTGTCCACCAGAAAGATGGCGTCCGCCACCGCGGCGGCGCTCTTGATACAGGTGGCGGTGTTGTAAAGCGCCAGTTCCTCGGTGGTCTCCTCGTGTTCGAAGGGCAGCACGATGAGGCCGTAGACCGGTTTCTCCGGATAGCGGTCCTTGATGATACGCGTCATCGTCGGCAACGCCCCGGAACCGGTGCCGCCACTGGCCCCGGCGACGAGCAAAAAAGCGTCCGTCTCGCCGAAAG
>CAZPSW010000072.1:756-2942 GCA_964589255.1 uncultured Dehalococcoidales bacterium | reverse complement strand
GCTGCGCATGGCGTCGATGACCTTGTCCGCGTCGTCCCTGGCGACCTTGGAACCCAGTTCGTTGATCTTGCCCACGCCGTGCCCGCCGGTCTTGCGGCTACCGATCACGATGCGATGCTGATAGTCACTGGGGATGGAAACCAACCCCGAAAGGTCGGTGGCGTCGGTATTCACCGCGTAGGCGCCGGTGAGGATATCGAAGCCCCGGTAGCTGTGAGCGGTGGCGTTCAACCGTGAGAACTCGTCGGCGATGTTGCCGCCGCACTGCCCGAAGCCAAGGACCATTATTTTCATGCCGTTATTTCGCTCCAAGCGTGCCTGCACCTTCAACAATTTAAGTATAGAGCTTTCCGCCGTGTTGTCAATGCCGGGGCGGGCAGGTCACGCACCGTTGGCCGAATTTTGCGTTTCGGGCGGCTATCGTGTAGAATGTCCCTCTGGAGTTAAAAATGAGTACTGAATATCAGGGCATCCCGCCCCAGAGCGGACGCCCCCTGAAAAACACCCTGCCCCGGGAGATGAAGGGCTGCCTGCGCTGCGGTGGCACCATGCTGGCGGTAACGGGCAGCGACCTATTGAAGTGCCTTTCGTGCAGCTGGTGCCTTTCACGCGGGCGTTATACATTACTCCGGGTGGCGGGGCTGGACTGCCGTCAGAGCCCGCAGTATTTGGAATCCCGCGCCGCATACCTGGACCACGGCAACTTCATGCCGCAGCAGCCGTAAGCCAAAGGGGTACCAGGGGCGCAGCCCCTGACAAAAACTATTTCCCCTTCCCCAGCTAAAAAGAATTTAAGAGACTTTGTCTCTTAAAGAAAATTCTCTCCCCTTCCACAAAAAGAAGGCCCGCCGAATCTACGGGGGCCTTTCATTTACTTTGGCGGCAAGTACTGCCACTAGTTGACGTAGCGGGCGATTGTCATCGTCAGGGTGGAGACGACGAGCAGGATGAAAGCATAGGTACCGAACTTCTCAATCTTGGCCGCATAAGCTCCCATCTGGGCGCCCTGTTCCGGTTGGAGTGCCCCCCCCCAAAGGAATCCAGTTCTTTATCAAATTCTTCCCCACTTGCCAATAGGTCTACAAGCCCAGTAACATGAGTTTGCTCCGGTGCGCGGTTTAGCCATTAATGGACTCGTAAGGTGGGGAAAGAAGGATGTCAATTGAAGCGGAAATCCAAACGATAGCAACAATGCTCAAGGACATTGAGGCCTACGCTGAGGTAGGCCTCTGGCATCCTGACAGACAAGAACAAATAGCTCAGAACATCACTGAGGCAGATAAAGCCATCAATCAGATAACCGTAGGACACTCTCCCAAAGCTGACGACCTATCGGAAGCGCAGGTTAAACAAGTAGCCAGCTTGTTGAAAAGATCAAACGAATCCATCGACAAGCTTCCGTCACACCCATTTGCCTAGTTCAATATACCAATTGCCCGGTGTGCATGAAAAGGATGTTTTTCAGGGGTACGAAGATGAATCGAGCAGACACTTCCCGCGGCCAACCCGGCCTGGTTCTGAGAACTGGCCCCAAAGGTTGGTGGGACTCAGCGCGGATGTCATCGCCACAAGTGTTGCCGGGGGATGACGGTACCTGGAAAATGTGGTATTGCGGACGTGATACCGACTTTGACCCAATGGTTCAAATGCCCAGCGGTCGCTGCGGCATGGCCGTGTCCCCCGACGGCGTTAGATGGCAGAGGTTTCCCGGGCATCTGCCGCTGGGTTCTATTTTGGAGCCTGCCGATGCCGCCGTTGACCATTTCGATAACGCCCATCTGGGTATCACGGATATCCATCACAAAGACGGGCTTTACTGGATGTGGTACATGGGCGGTGACCAGACGGTAACGATCTCAAATACCCCGATGGGTGTCATGAAGACCAAAGGCCGCGGCATGCGGCCCGGGTGCGCCATATCACGTGATGGACAGCATTGGATACGCCTCGAAGGCCCGCACCGTGGCGCGTTTCTGGACCTGGGAGAAGGTGACGCCTGGGATGGGCTTCTCTGCGCCTTCCCCAGAGTACTAATGGATGACGACGGCACTTACAAGATGTACTACCACTCCATCAATCCGGAAACCAGCATATTCACCATTGGCATGGCCATTTCAGAAGACGGATTCCGTTGGCAGAAGTTGGGGCCGATTCTGGGCCCTGGAGAACCGGCGGCATTCGATGAG
>CAZPSW010000072.1:0-746 GCA_964589255.1 uncultured Dehalococcoidales bacterium | reverse complement strand
GCCGGTATACGATCAAGATTGATGGCGAGTACTTGATGTTCTACGAAGGTGGCAACCGGAAAGGGTATTTTTGTATCGGGCTGGCCCTTTCGGACGATGGCATCACCTGGCGCAGAGATGAGTCTGGCGACCAACCCGGTGGCCCGGTATTTCGCCATGCACCGGCCGGTTCAGGACGCTGGGATTCTCGTGCGGTGGGTACTCCATTTATCGTCCCGATGCCGGATCATCGCTATCGTATGTATTATCTGGGAGCCGATGGACTCGGCCCAGGCCACAAAACAAGCCGGTACCAATTTGGTTTGGCGGTGAGCGATGGCACCAATATTAGAAAGTGGCATCGGTGGGATGATGAAAGGAAATAACGGCGAAGACCAATTAAAGGGACCCCTTTTCCCGCCGTGTCTTTGAGCCTGTGGTCCAGGCCTGGGTCCTGGCGGACCCT
Organism: uncultured Dehalococcoidales bacterium; assembly: GCA_964589255.1. Taxonomy (GTDB): domain Bacteria; phylum Chloroflexota; class Dehalococcoidia; order Dehalococcoidales; family SURF-40; genus CAZPSW01. The sequence continues at coordinate 301 of CAZPSW010000072.1, read as the reverse complement.
TTTTCACGTCGGCTCCCGAGGTTAATATTCTTTTAACTCCAACACCACAAGTGGTATCCTTTGAGGGGGGCACTCCGGACTGCTCACCAAGCTGAAACCGGACACTCCGGTTTCTCAATGATCGAAGGAGGAAACTATGAGTCAACCATCTGGTTACATGCAGCGACTTCAGAACGGTGATGCGGAATTCGCCGGGATGGTGGCGCCGGTACTCGGCGCCGCCATGGCCGACGGTGCGTTGAGCGCCAAGAACAAGACCCTGATGATCCTGCTGCTGGATGCCACCAGGGGCCATCATGAC
>CAZPSW010000071.1:5958-7605 GCA_964589255.1 uncultured Dehalococcoidales bacterium | reverse complement strand
GAGAACTTCGCCACCGCCCTGCTGACCATCTACCAGGTGGCCCGCGACCTTGACGCCGAACTGGTGGAGATGAACCCGCTGGGTATCACCGCCGCCGGGGATTTCGCGGCCGTCGACGCCCGCATCATCATCGACGACAACGCCCTCTTCCGGCACCCGGAATTCGATGACCGTGACGATGGGGATGCCGCGGCCACCCCCGCCGAGACGGCGGCGCGCCGCGACGGCTTCGCCTACGTTGACCTGCCGGGAGACATCGGCGTGGTGGGCAACGGCGCCGGCCTGGTGATGGCCACCCTGGACGTGATAGATTACTACGGCGGCCGCGCGGCGAACTTCCTGGACATTGGCGGCGGGGCGCAACTGGACGTGATTAAACGGGCGGTGCTTTTGGTAATCGCCAAACCCGCGGTCAGGGTGGTGCTGGTGAACATCCTCGGCGGCATCACCCGCTGCGACATGGTGGCCCGCGGCATCGTCCAGGCCCTTGAGGCAGCGCCGCAGGTAAAACCGGTGGTGGTGCGCATGGTGGGCACCAACGAGACCGAGGGCATCAGGATACTGCTCGAGGCCGGTATCGAGGTCACCGATGACATGGACGCGGCGGTGAAAAATGTGACGGCGCGGGGCGGCCAATGAGCATCATCGTGAACCGGGACACCAGGGTGGTGGTGCAGGGGATCACCGGTAACGAGGGCAGTTTTCATGCCGCGCGCATGGCCGCCTTCGGCACGCGGATCGTGGCCGGGGTGACGCCTGGTAAGGGTGGCCGGGAGGTCGACGGGGTACCGGTGCTGGATACCGTCGCTGAAGCGGTCGCGGGGCATGACGCCAACACCGCCGTCGTATTTGTACCGCCGCGCTTCGCCGCCGCTGCCGCGGACGAAGCCATCGGGGCCGGTATCGGCGTGCTGGTGGTAATCACAGAAGGTATTCCCCAGCAGGACGAGATGGTCTTCATCGCGCGGGCGCGGCGCCAGGGCGTGACGGTGGTCGGCCCGAATTGCCCCGGCGTCATCAGCCCCGGCCACCGGGCCCTGGCCGGTATCATGCCCGCCCATTTATACCGGCCCGGTAATATTGGCATCGTTTCACGCAGCGGCACCCTGACCTATGAGATCGCGCGGCACATCACCGGGGCGGGCCTGGGGCAGAGCACCTGCGTCGGCATCGGAGGGGACCCTGTGGTGGGCCTGGACTTCATCCGCGTGCTGGAGTTGTTCCGGGACGACGACGAGACCGCCGCGGTGGTGCTCATCGGGGAGATCGGCGGTAATGCCGAGGAGATGGCCGCCGCCCACATCGCGGAGACGGCCTACCCCAAGCCGGTGGTGGCCTACGTGGCCGGGCGCACCGCGCCGCCGGAAAAACGCATGGGCCATGCCGGGGCCATCGTGATTGGCAACGCCGGTACCGCCGCCTCCAAAATCGAGGCCTTCGCCGCCGCTGGTGTGCCGGTGGCGGCACGCCCCAGCGAGATCACTGATTTGATTACGTAACGTCTGCGGCGGTAACGCCGCCCCAGCACCGCGAAAACCGGGAGGCATCATGGCAGTGGAATACATCCGTACCATCGGCGTTTTCGGGGCCGGCCTGATGGGCGCCGGCATCGCGCAGACGTTCCTGCAACACGAATTTCCGGTATTG
>CAZPSW010000071.1:2101-5948 GCA_964589255.1 uncultured Dehalococcoidales bacterium | reverse complement strand
TGCTCTACGATCTGAACCCGGAGATACTGGGGGTTTCCCGGGGCCGCATCGAAAAGGGCCTGAACCGGGCCGAGGAAAGGGGTGTCATCGCGCCGGACGCCGCCGGGGTTGACCGGGGCGGCTGCGCCAACGTGCTGACGCGGGACAGTTACACCCCTTCCGGCGGCCTGCCCGGCAACAGCGTATTAGTGGAGGTGAGTGATGCTCAGAGAAGGTAATATACGCCGCGGTTACGCCCGGGTCGACGGCCACCAGGTACACTACCGCGAGGCGGGAACCGGGACGCCGCTGCTGCTCTTACACCAGACGCCGTCCGCTTCCGGCGAATTCTCCCGGGTGATACCGTACCTCGCGGAAAAGTACCGCGTCATCGCCATGGACACCCCGGGTTATGGAATGTCCGACTGTCCGCACCGTGTTTTCGAGATGGCGGATTACGCGCGCACGGTGCGTGATTTCATTACTGGGCTGGACCTTGGCCCGGTAAACCTCTTCGGCCACCATACCGGGGCCTCGATCGGAGTTGAGCTGGCGGTCACTTATCCCGAGGTGGTGGCGCGGCTGATGCTCTCCGGTTTGCCCGTCTGGGACGCCGCCATGCGGCAGCAGTACCTGCGGAAGATGGAGGCCAATCCGGCCGTCTTCACCGCGGACGGCGGTTATCTTAAATACCTCTGGGACTTCTTCGCCGGGGTGGACCCCAAGCCGGACACCGCAGCGCACTACCTGAAAGTGAGCATGGCGCTGCTTTCCGGTGAGCGTCGTGAGGACGCCCACCGTGCCGTCTTTGAATACGACTCGGCCTCACGCCTGCCGCTGCTAAAATGTCCCACCTGCGTCATGTGCGGGGACGGTGACTTCTTTTTCGCTGACATCGAGACTACCGCGGCACTGGTGCCGGGGGCCACCACCCGCGCCATCCCGGATGCCAACGTGTTCCTGGCCTTTTTGCGGCCGCTGGCCCTGGCCGAAGCAATACTGGAATTCATCGGTGATGAGGGGGAAAACGAATGAAACTGCTCGGTATCGTCTGCAGCCCGAGAAAGAACAGCAACACGGAAATCCTGGTCCAGGAGGCGCTGGATCAGGCCGCGAAGCTGGGCGCGGAAATAGAGATCATCAACGCCGCCAAAATGGAGATCAAGCCGTGTGACGCCTGCGATTCGTGCCATAACACCACCAGCTGCCACATCCAGGACGAGATGCAGCAGGTATATCCCAAACTGCTCGCCGCGGACGGCATCATCATCGGTTCGCCGGTCTACTACTGGGGTATCACCGCGCAGGCCAAGGCGCTGATCGACCGCACCTACGTTTTTCGTCGCCACCGGGACCTGCGTAATAAAGTATCAGGCGCGGTAGTGGTGGCCGGTCAGGTGGGCAACAGTACCGCTTTTAGCGCCCTCAACGAATTCTTCAACCTGCATCGCCTGATCCCGGCGCGGTCAATCGGGAGCCGGACCGAGGAAGAATTACGCATGGAACGCCCCGGCGGCGTCACCGCTTACGCGTATGATCGGGGCCAGGTCAGGGACAACCTCAAGGCCATGGACCAGGCCCGCGGGCTGGGGCAATCGATGGTGGAGACGGTGGACGCCCTGCGCCGGGAATAACCGTTTCAAGGTGCGGTGATATTCCGGCGCCGCCGCAGGCGGTAGAGCAATGCGATGATGGCAAACATCATCAGCAGTTCAAAAAAGGCGCTGATGGTGAAGACCCAGCCGGTGTCCAGCCGGTCTACCACGTAACCGAAAAGACTGGCCGCGAAAGAGCCGAGGCCGAAGCTAAAGAAGAAGATCACCCCGAACATGGTGCCGCGAATCGGCGCCGGGGAATAGGCGGCCACCAGTCCGTTAAAGACCGGCTGCGCCATGAAGTGAAAGAAAGCGAAGACGATGGCCAGCAGTAGTAGTCCCCAGTCCCGGCTGAAACCAATACCCAGCAGTAACGGCACAGAGACCAGCGCGATGATCAGCACCAGCTTCTCCCGGCGGTAGCGCTCGGAGAGGTAGCCACCGCTGAACTGGCCGAAAACACCGAAAAGCAGGGCCACCGTGGTGAAGGCGCCCGCCCGCATCAGGTTGTCCAGGCCGCCACCACCGATGTCGACCAGGTTCCCCAGATGCGTCGGCAGGTAGGTCATGGTGCCGCGGTAGACGAGACCGTTGAGTAATTGGGCCACGATCAAAAGCCCGATCACCGGCGCCACCGGCTTAAAGAGTGCCCAGACTTCGGCGCGGCCCGGTGTTTTTGCGGCCACCTCGCTCGCGTCGGGGCTGTTCGAATCGGGACGGGCCACCACGAAGAGGATGGCCAGTATCAGGGCCGGTACCGCGAGCACGAAGTAGGCACCGCGCCAGTCCCAGAGCACGGCCACCGCACCGGCGGTGATGGGCCCCAGCGCCAGCCCCAGGTTGCCGCCGACGCCAAGCAGCCCATAGCCCAGACCGGGACGCGAGAGACGTGAGACGAACGTTGCCGCGGTGGGGTGGAAAATGCCCATCGCCATGCCCAGGAACCCCAGCGCGATGCCCAGCACCAGCACGTTCGGGGCCAGCCCGGTGGCCACCGCCGCTATGGCCATGCCCCCGGCGCAGACAGCCAGCAGGCGGCGCTGGCCGAGGCGGTCGGCGAGGTAGCCGGCGGGCAGTGAGGTCAGGCCGAAGGTGAAGCCGAGCACGTTGGCCAGCAGGCCGATGATCACTTCTTCCACCTGGAACTCGGGACGGATACTGATGATGACCACGCCGTAAGTGAGTTCCAGCATGTGCACCAGCATGTGACAGAGGGTGGTATAGCCAATGGCCAGTTTTTCAGACCGGTTCATGGCTTACGGTGCAACAGGCCCGCCTTGGCCATGACGCCGTTGGCCCATTCCCAGAGAAAGACGCATTATCAAAGCTACGGTCCAGGTCCACGCCGAGCACGACGTGGTTCTGACAGAGGTTTCCCTCCGCGGAAAGCTGGAAGATGGCCGGCAGCAGTTTACGGCTTGAGAGGTCACCCAGTGCGCCGAAGATGACGACGTGTGGTGCCACCGGTGCGGTTGCCATGCTAGTCACCTCCAGGGGCCGGTTTGCGACGCCGGTGACGGTAGACCAGCAGCGCCGTCGCCACCAGCACCGCCGCCAGGGTGATCCAGCGGGCGGTGGGGAAACCGCCAATCTCCCAAACGTCGGGCTTCAGGCCTTCCAGCCCGAAGCGTACGCAGCCGTACCAGATCATGTAGCCCAGGAAGACATCCCCGTCGTGAAGCCAATTTTTGAATTTCCGGCCCAGCGTCAGCAGCAGCACCGCCCCGATCAGATTGAGGGAGAACTCGTAGAAGAAGAGCGGGTGGAACGTTTCAAATTGTACATGTTCCGGCAGGCGGTGGGAGAGTGGGATGGTGATCGCCCACGGCAGGTCAGTGGGGCGCCCGTATAGCTCTTGGTTGAAGAAGTTGCCCCAGCGGCCAATGGCCTGGGCGAGCAGCAGCCCCGGCGCCACGATGTCCAGCCAGCGCCAGGTGCTGAGGTGCCTGAGGCGGGTGTAAATGATAATACCGAGCGCCCCGCCGATGACCGCTCCGAAGATGCCCAGTCCCTGGGCGCCTAAAATTGTTATCGGGTCCTGAGAATAGGTTTCCCACTTGTCGATCACGTGGTAGAGTCGGGCGCCGATAACGCCCGCCGGCACCACGATCAAGGCCAGTGTCAGCACGCGGTCCGTGTCCTCACCGCGGCGGCGTGCCTCAAGCCAGGCGGTGTTGATGGCGGCCACCACCCCGAGCATGATCAGGATGCCGTACCAGTGTACCTGTAGGTCACCGATGCTGAAAGCGATTCCCACCTTACCACCTCCCCGG
>CAZPSW010000071.1:1777-2091 GCA_964589255.1 uncultured Dehalococcoidales bacterium | reverse complement strand
TCTATGACACTCTAGCCGGAGAGACGGTCTCAGGTCAAATGAGGGTAAAATTAGATCAAGAGACTTCGCCTTTTTGGCTCGTTTGGGTTTCGGCGGCGGGTTCCCCGCCGCGGTAATTGACAGGCCGGTACCCCGGATGTATTATCACCGGCAGGCTATGGGTCGGCGTCCAGGCAATGACGTAAACCGGCGGTAGTCTCGAGGGGGCTTCGCCGGTGGCCCCGGCCAGTGCCTCGGCGGGGGTGATGTTATCCGACCCCACCAGCGTCTTGAATTCATCGAAGATCGGGTCGGCGCCGTCCGCGAAGCCGACC
>CAZPSW010000071.1:0-1729 GCA_964589255.1 uncultured Dehalococcoidales bacterium | reverse complement strand
TCGGTGATATAGTTCAGCAGGCTGCGGACCATGAAGTCACGTATCTCAGCGGAGATCACCACCGCGTCGACGCGTTTCAATTATTTACACCGGAAACACTAATAGCGCCTGTTGGGCATTGCTTCTCACATAATCCGCAATCCGTACAAGCATCTATATCCACAACGACTGCTTTTTCATCTTTCAACTCGTAAACAGTGCAAGGACATATTTCAACGCAGTCGCCGCAGCCATTACAATTGCTGTTATCGATTTTTATGCTGATACCGAGTTTTATGCTTGTAATGGGACCCCCGTTTTCTGATTCCACGTGAACCCACTCGCCCGGCACAAACTTGTAAATCTCTTTAATTTCCAATGTAATCACTGCTAAAAGACGACCCACCGGGTGTAAAGCCCCCTTAAACATCTCTTCTTCGTAGCGCATCATTTCGCCGCTGGTATGTATTGTCGCTACACCTTTAAGCTGGAGGCCTTTGGCATATTTTCTAGCTCTTGTGCCCTTCCCCCATGTCGCATAACCACATTTCGAACCGTGATAACAAACCGTCACATTTGGATTCCTTTTAACATTCTCCATACCTTTAACGGCGGTGGGATTATTAACTATAGGCCATAAGACGGTATCATCACTGACGATGTCGGTGGCATGGATATTCAACAGATCTGGATTACCAAACTCATCGACGGTAGCTATTAATCCGGCGCGATTTTTGAAGATTATGTCTTTCATTTCATCGGTTAGCTTTGCCAATCAGGTTACCTCCCCGTATTATATGCTTCGCTTTTCCGCTACTTCCTTCCACCCTTCGACACCATAATGCCTGATACAACCAATACAGACGGGTTGCTCGCCAAATCGATGCCAGCTGCATATACTTTTACCGCATGCCGTGCAGCGTAATTCAGCTTCTCTACCACAACCCCGTTGCTGTTCACCACCATGTTGACATTTACCGATATCTGCCACTTGTAATCCCTCCGAATTTTAGACTTCAAATGTATTTATGAATATTTTAACCTTCTTCAAAGGAGATTAAAGTATATTAGTGGAGTGCCCCCCCCAAATGATACCACCTGTTAGGCCAGAGTTAAAGATAGTCCGGTTTCGGGGTCAGGCGCGTCGTCACCACGCTCAAGATCGACGACCGCAGGGACAGGGCGGCCACTCCGGAGTCCAAGGTCGCCGCGGTCAGGCGGCGGCTCTCGCCTTGAAGACGTGCCCGACTTGGGGTATCATGTAACGACATTGTCAGGCGAAAACACGGCACTGGCACGGGGAGAAGGGAATGAAGCGAACGATTACTCTACTTGGTACATTGCTGATGGTGGTGGCGCTGGTGCTGGGGGGCTGCGGCTCGAAAGACGGCGAGATCACGGTGGCTTCCAAGATCGACACCGAGGGTTCACTACTGGCCCAGATGATGGTGCTGCTACTCGAAGATAACGGCTTCACCGTCGATGATAAGACCTCGCTGGGGGCGACCAAGATCATGCGCGGCGCCATTACCAGCGGCGAGATTGACATCTACCCCGAATATACCGGCAACGGCGCCTTCTTCTTCGACGAGGCGGATGCGCCGCTCTGGAAAGATGCGGCCCAGGCCTACGCGCGGGCCGCCGAGCTTGACCTGGCGCAGAACAACATCGTCTGGCTGGCCCCGGCCCCGGCCAACAATACCTGGGCCATCGCCATCCGCCGCGAAACCGCGGATAAGGAAGGCATCGC
>CAZPSW010000070.1:0-7697 GCA_964589255.1 uncultured Dehalococcoidales bacterium | reverse complement strand
CCGCCCCCGGCTGCCAGGCAGAAGTAGGCGAAGGCCAGCGCCGCCGTGGACCACATCTCCCCGTTCAGGATGTTCCCGGAGAAGATGACGCAGACAAAGAGCAAGCTGTTCTTGTACCATTGATGCGGACGGACGGACGTGAACAGGTCTTTCAGCATACACTCAGAGGCCGGCGACACCGGCTGACAATATGCTGTATCATACTTTCAGCGATATGCCACGTCAAGCAAGGGGATAAGACGTACCGATGGACAGTTGCCTCGTCACCGGTGCCTCCGGATTTTTCGGTTATCACATTTGCCGGCACCTGGTTGCCCTGGGTTGCCGGGTACGCGGCCTCGACGTGACGCCTTTTGATTACCCGGACCTGGCCGCTGACGTGGAGTTCTTCGAGGCAGACATCCGGGATGCGGCGGTGCTCAAGCGGGCGATGCGGGACGTGGGCGTGGTGGTCCACGCCGCCGCGGCGCTGCCGCTGCAATCCGCCTCGCGGATACGCGCCGTCAACGTCGCGGGTACCGATACGGTGCTCGCCAGTGCCTTGGAACTGGGCGTCAGGCGGCTAATCTACATCTCCTCAACGGCGGTTTACGGCATCCCCCGCAGTCACCCGGTCACGGAGGATCACCCATTGGTCGGTATCGGGCCCTACGGTGAAACCAAGATCGCCGCTGAGGCACTCTGCCGCCGGTACCGGGAGATGGGGCTCGGCGTTACCATCTTACGCCCCAGGACCTTCGCCGGGCCGAAACGCCTCGGCGTCTTTCAGATACTCTGCGACTGGGTGCGTGAGGGCCGGGACATCCCCATCATCGGCAGCGGCGGCAACCGTTATCAGCTGCTCCACGTTGACGACCTGGTGCAGATCACCGGCGTGGTGGCGCAGGCGGAGGCGGCCCTGGCCGACGGTACCTTCAACGTCGGTGCCGCCGTATTCGGCACCATGCGGGAGGACCTGCAGGAGTTGCTGGATTACGCCGCCCACGGCGGCCGCGTCAGGCCGGTCCCGGCGGGGCTGGTGATCCCGGCGTTGAGGGCACTGGAGTTCCTGCACCTTTCGCCACTTTACGAATGGGTCTACGAAACGGCGGACAAGGAGCATTACGTCTCCCTGGACAAGCTCCGCCAGCGCTTCAACTGGCAGCCGCGCAAGAGCAGCGCCGCGGTCTGGATTGACACTTACCGCTGGTACGTGGAGGAGTTCGCCGGCCTCGCGGTGACCACCGGTACGGGGCATCGCATCGCCTGGAAACAGGGCGTCCTGGGACTGGTGAAACGGTTCTTTTAGCCCTCTTCACGCCGGGGGCCGGTAAATTGGCCACTTGCGGTGGACCGCTTTCGTCTGAGAGAATGGCGGTAAATCTGCGGCGGGGTCAGCATGCGTTCGGTCAGTGTTGAAGTGGTTTCCCAGCAGGGTACCTGCAACCGCGGTCACCGCGTCGGTGATAAATGGCGGGTGGGTGAAGACCGTACCACTCCGGCGGGCCTCTGTATTTATGCTTGCGCCGCTATTCTGCCCTTCATTACCGCGATGATGTTCGACGGGTCTTTCCCCTGGAAATTCGGCACTGATATGATTACCCTGGCCTGCCCGGACCCGGGCAACCCGGTGGTCTTTGAAGTAAAAAAGATATGAGCGGCAGGTGGGCACCACCCGGCTGGCCTAACAAAATGCCGCCGCGTGGCGTTACCCCTTTGAACCTTCAAACCGGGAGATGGAGACCAACATGAAAATCAAATTTACCATCGGTATCCTGATCGTGGTGTTGCTCATGCCCATCCTGGGTGGTTGCAGCCTGCTCGGGCTGGGAGGTTCCGAGGGCCCGCTGGAACTGAACATGACGGGGGAGCTGGACAAGCCGTTCACGGTGGCGCTTGAAGGCGACCCGTCCACCGGCTATCAGTGGACCGCGGAGTACAACCCGGCCTATTTCGAGCTGATGGAGTATGAATACGTCGCCGACGAGAGTAAATACCACTTCACCTTTGAGCCCAGGGTCAAGGGTCAAATCGGGGTTACGTTCCGTTACCAGCGTGCCGGGGAAGAGGCGCCGCTGAAGGCGCTCGTCTACTGGCTCACGGTGAGCGGCTGATTCAGCTGGCCGCGAGGTAGGCATCGAGGGCGGTTTTGAGCTCACCGGGCTTGAAGCCCCACGGCCCCAGGCCACCGGCGTAGACCACACGCCCGTCCCGGCCCACCAGGTAGAGACGCGTCGGTAACGCCGCATAGGCCCGGTTCACCCCGTCGTCCATCTCGTCAACATAGGTCTGCATGCCAAGTTCCAGGGTCTTCTCGCAGCGCGCCGCCACGGCGCGCCTTTCCTCGATCGTTTTCGGGTCATCGATGTCGGTAGCGACGCGTGGCGTGTAAAATTTGAGCGCCAGTCCCGCTAGCCCGCCGCCGAGCCACCAGCCGTCTTTGGGGTGCGCTTCGCGGATGTAGATGGCCAGGAACCGCACCCGGTGATGGTATTCCCGGTAGATATCCTGAAGGCTCACCGCCCCCTTCACGTAGGGCGGTCAGGTGAGGCTGCCGAAGACCAGCACCACCGGTTCCCTGTCCCTGAAGTCAGAGAGTTTCACCGTGTGCTGGCCGTTTGCGTCTCGAAGCTCGAAATCGGGGGCCATGTCCCCGGCCTTGGGGGCCAGCGCGTCGTGTTCCGCCTGCCAGCGGCGGTATTCATCACGGTAGCGTATCATCATTTTCATGCGTTTCTCCCCGGTGTTCGGCGCCGCCATCACCAAGTGTAATCATAGCACAGGGTGCGGGCGCGTCATGAACCCCCTGATGTCCATTGATATTGTCTGGGGACATTCATTCTTCGCGGCGCAGTGGCTGCAGACGACTTTGGTGAAGAGGTAAAAGAAACGGAAAAGGAGCAGTGACACTGCCGGTAGGAGGTACGCTCAGCGCGCCCCCAGCCGACCGTCTCCGCGGTCAGGCGGTAGAGCGGTGCGTAGACACCATAAGCGATGATTCCGGCCAATTCAGGCTCCATTGGGTTTTGATTCTGTACCGGGCTCCATCATATCACTGACGGGGAAAATAATCGTACCCGTTCAGCAGCCCAAAGGGGTTCAAGGGGCGCCGCCCCTTAAAGAAATCAGCTCTTTATCTTCTCCATGTTGATGAGACGTGTCGGATTGGCCACGTTGGCGGGGTCCAACGCGTCCTTCAACCGCGCCAGGATGAGATGAAAATCAAAGAAGGCGGGGCCGGTACGGTCCGCCGGCACCACGCAGGTGGTGAACTCCACCAGACCCGCTTCAATGCCACTCCACAGCACTTCGCGCGCGCTGAGCACCGCCTGGCGGCAGTCCTCGGCGTTCTTTTCGTGCGGGAAATCCACCTCCGCGGTGGCGAAGTGGCAGAAGTCCATCGCCAGTACCCAGTCCGAGTGGCCGCTGTCCAGTATCGGCGGGGAGTATTTGTCGGTGGCTTGCCAGCCGACATCCAGGCTAGGGCGGCAGTTGTCCAGGGTGTCGTAGGCGATCATGTTGGTGGCGAAAGATCCGGCCGGGCGCATCATGCGGCAGCCGTTGGTGTCACGAATCCAGTTATTGGCGCAGGTGGAGACCCAGCGCTCGCAAACCTCGTCCGGCATCGGCGTGCCGCCGGTTTCCCGCCTGATCTCATGGAGCACCGTCTCTTCGTAGGCCAGTTGCTTCTCGGAGGTGAAACCCCAGAGGCAGACACTGACACAATGCGGCACCTGCCGCTGCCAGTATTCACTGACCCAGGTCTGCCAGTACTCTTCTTTGGACTTCGCCCACCACCAGTTGAAATAAGCCGGCGGCCAGCGGTGCAGCAGCGCGCCGATCTCCGCCTTGCCGATCTCGTACATCGCCTCGATGGCGGCGTCGAAAGTGGGGTAGTTGATGAGGAACCACTTGAAGCGTTCCGGTGGTAGCTGGCTCGTTTTCTCCGGGGTCAGGCCGCTGACGGGGAAGGTCCGCGGCCCTGGCCAGGGGTAGAGCTTGACCGCCATGCGCGTCACCACGCCGAGCGCCCCCAGGTTACCCGCGGCGGCCCGCAGTAGGCCCCGGAGGTCCGGTCCCGGGCCTTCCCCCCAGTAGGGGCTGGCCCCCGCCCCGGCGAGTGAACCGGTACGCACGAATTCACCGTGCGGCAGGACCCATTCAAAGCCCAGGATGTTGCGTGCCGCGTAACCGGTGCGGTAGGCGGTGCCGTGCAGTCCCTGGAAGACGTGGTTGGCCAGGCTGGACGCCTGGGCGCCTGCCTCCGGCACGCCGGTGTAGAGGCCGTGACGCATCGCTTCCGCTTGAAGTTGGGCATGCGTGACGTAGGGCTCGATGACGGCGTACATGTTGCGCGCGTCGATGCTGATACCACCGAGGCGTTTGGTATCGATGATGGCCCAGTACGGTTTCGCCGCGCCGCTGAGCACGAAGAGCATGCCGCTGCCGATCACGGAAAAGGGGAAGCGGTAGCGGTTGGCCAGCGCCACCACGCGGCGCACGTCCTCCGCGGTGCCCGGCATCAGGATGAATTCCGGCTTTATCCGGGCGGTGTAGCTCCCGGCGTAGAAATCGCGGCTGTAGGCTTCGGTCACGCCGGGGTCGTCGCTGACGAAATCCTCACCCAGGACTAGCACCAATTCCCGGATGATCAGGTTATGCTTTGAATCAGTCTGCGGCATCCGGCCTCCCACGCGAGCCGTGCGGTGTGCCATGCCCCACCGCAGGCTGGTTCATCTTAGCACTTGCGGCGCCGCCGCGGTAGCCCCGCATTGTTCAGTTCACCCGCGGCGGCGTATAATCAAATTGGTCCGCACCGTCTCTACCGGCCGTGACCGGCCCAGCGATATCCTCTGAAACAGGAAGTGTGCCATCGCCCTAGTTTTCAACCGCCGCACTTTCAGCTCCTTCGAGAGCGTCGCCTTCCGGCTCTATTTCATGGGGCTGTTATGCCAGAACTTCTCCATGAACATGCAGCTGATGACGCGGGCACTGCTGATCTACCGCCTCACCGGGTCCCCGACGCTGCTGGGGGCGGTGGCCCTGGCCAATGCCCTGCCGATGCTGCTACTTTCGCTTTTCGGGGGACTCATCGCGGACCGGTTACAGAAAAAATACGTGCTGGTGGTGGGGCAGATCAGTTCGGCGCTGGTTTCCATTGGCGTCGGCGTGAGCTTGCTATCGGGTTTCTTGAGCGCGGAAAACGAGGGGTCATGGTGGATCCTGATCGTGGCCTCAGTGCTTCAGGGCACCATCATGGGTTTGATGATGCCGTCCCGACAGGCGCTGGTCTATGAGGTAGTGCCCCCGGACAAGCTGATGAACGCGGTGGCGCTGAATTCCTTCGGCATGAATTCCCTGCGCCTGGTGGCCCCGGCGGCGGCCGGGTTCCTGATTGACGCCTTCGGCTTCATGTCCGTCTATTTCGCGATGTCGGGCACCTACCTGCTGGCGGCGGTGGCGGCCATGATGTTGCCGCGCACGCAAAGAAAAGTGACGCTCAGCGCCAGCCCGTTCAAGGACATCATCGACGGCCTGGTTTACATCCGCCACCACCGGGCGATCACCCAGATACTGATCTTCTCCCTGGCGGCGATCGTGCTCTCAATGCCCTACACCGCGCTGATGCCGATCCTCACCGATGATATTCTTAAGGTCGGGGCCACCGGCATGGGGCTTCTCATCAGCGCCTCCGGCGCCGGTGCCGTGATCGGCTCCATATTCCTCGCCTCGATGCCGGACCGCAGACGCGGTCTGTTGCTCATCTTCTGCGGCGTCGGTATTGGTCTGGCGCTGGCGGCATTCGCTTTCTCACAGAACTGGTACCTGTCCCTGGCGCTGATGACCGTGGTCGGCCTGGGGTTGGCCGGCCGCATGACCATGTCCGCGACGCTCCTGCAGCACTACGTCGAGGATGCCTACCGGGGGCGGGTGATGAGCGTCTACCTGATGGAATTCGGGCTCAACAGTTTCGGCACCTTCGTGGCCGGGGTGATCGCGGCCGCGGTGGGGGTGGAGTGGTCCATCGGTGGTTTCGCGCTGGCGCTGGCGGTCTTTTCCCTGCTGGCGCTGATCTTCCTGCCGCGGCTGCGCCGGTTGCAGTGAGTTACCGCGTTACCCTTGACATATTCGCCCGAACCGCTATTATCACAGGCAGGTAATACCGCGCCGCTTATGGGAGGAACGTATGCCCGACTACAGTTATGACCACCTGCACTTTCTCAGCCCTGATCCGGTCAAATCCGCCCGTTTCTACGAAACGTCCTTTGGGGCAGTGATACGGGGTACCAGGACATTGGCGGACGGGCGCACCAACGTGGAACTTGACCTCGGCGGTCTGCGTTTCATGCTGATCGATCGCCGCACGCCGCAGGAGGATGGCCTGAACCGCTCACCCGCTGACACACCGTTTGGGCACATTTGTCTGCGCACCGATGACATTGACGGGGCGGTGGCCGCACTTGAGGCGGATGGGGTGGTGGTGAGCCGGATCAAATCCCCGCGCCCCGGGGTGAAAGTGGTATTCCTGCGGGGGCCTGATGACGTCATCATAGAGCTTTCGCAAAGAGACACTTGAAAGGGATAAAAAGAGGTCCAGCCCGGAACCGCCGTATCTGAGCTGGACCTTGTTGGTGCAGGAACCGTGTGCTGCGCAAAAAAAAGAAAACCATGTCACACCCAAGGAGGGGAAAGGGCTTTCCTGCACCAGTAGCAGTATGAGCCAGACCGGGAAATAGGTCAGTGACGACGAACACAAAAATCCGGCACCGGGGTTTTTCATCGCTGAAAAAGGGTATAAATGGTGAAACCATGGTGCCCGCCCGCGCCCCCCCCAATAACACTCGCCCTCCCCAGGCATCCAACAGCCCCGGCGGCCCGCGCCACGGTTTTACATTTTGCACCACCCCCGCGCATAATAAATTCCGGGGGGCAGAACGTGGCCGAGAAGAAATACTGGCGCTGCAACGTCTGTGATGACATCCATTACGGCACCAAACCGCCTGAGGTCTATCCCACCTGTCACGTCAGGCACGCCTACCTGGAGACGGACGCCGCCGAGGCAGGCTGGGTGACGGCGCTGTGAACGGGGCGCAGATCAAACTGGCCTGGTAGCGCTTCACGGAGCACAATGACTTCATGCTCAATCCGGACCCGGAACACGTCGCGGACTGCCTCGAGGGGGTGCTGCTGAACCAGCAAAGTTTTGGCCTCCGGCTCTGCCCCTGCCGCCTGCGGGATGACAGCCGCCAGCGTGACCTGGAACTGCTTTGTCCCTGTAGCTTCAAACGCCATGATACCTGGCACGGCGAAGGGCGCTGCTGGTGCGGTCTCTTCGTCAGGCGGCCCGAGAACCCGGTCTGAACCGGTGATTTCCAGCTCTGCGGCGCGGTGTTCGTGCTATAATACCCGGAATCTGTAACAGGTGGTTGCTTTGCGCAGTCTCGGTCTCCCGGAGATTATTATTATCCTGGTGGTGGTATTCGGTATCATCTTCTTCGCGCGGATGTCACGCGGGCGTCGCACCTCATCCCCGCCGCCGTCCGGGGACGCCACTCCCGGTGCCGGCGACGACGGAAAATCAAACCCCCGCCGCCGTATCGGGTTATCGGTACTGCTCGCGGTGCTTCTGGGTCTGATAATCTACTGCTTTGTGGCGGTCTACCCGACAGCCTGATCCCATCTCGCTACCCCGTCTGGCACGCCTGTCACATTGCCCT
>CAZPSW010000069.1:0-7774 GCA_964589255.1 uncultured Dehalococcoidales bacterium | reverse complement strand
AGCGCCACGCGCCAGAGCACCATCGATATCACACTGCCCGGCACACCGCCACCGGTGGGCCGCCTACACCCGCTGACGCGCACCATGCACGAGGTCACCGATATTTTCTCCAGCCTCGGCTTCCAGGTGCGTTCCGGCCCCGAAGTGGAATGGGACTATTACAACTTCGAGGCGCTCAACATCGACGAATCACACCCGGCGCGGGATAACATGGCCACCCTCTGGGTGGACGGCCCGCCGCACCCGAAGTTTGGCAGCCCGTTACTGCGCACTCACACCACCTCGGTGACGGCGCGGGCGGCCGAGGAACTGGCACCGCCGATCCGTGTCATCGAGCTGGGACCGGTCTACCGCTACGAGGCCACCGACGCCACTCACACCATGCAATTCCAACAAATTGACGGTTTTGCGGTGGACCAGGGCATCACCCTGGCGGACCTCAAGGGCACCCTCTATGAGTTCGCGCGCCGCTTCTTCGGCGCGGAACGCCAGGCACGCTTCCGGGTGGACTACTTCCCCTTCGTCGAGCCCGGCGTGGAGATGGCCATCGACTGCGCCTTCTGCCACGGCGAGGGATGCCGTCTCTGTGGGGATTCCGGTTGGCTGGAGATACTCGGCGCCGGCATGACCCACCCCGAAGTGCTGCGGCGCGGGGGTATTGACCCGGATGTCTACACCAGCTTCGCCTTCGGCATGGGCATCGAGCGCCTGCCGATGCTGCGTCACGGCATCGACGACATCCGCCTGCTCTACCAGAACGACCTGCGTTTCCTGGGACAGTTTTAGCCATGATGCGTGTACCGTTAAAGTGGCTGCGGCAGTTCCTTGACCTGGACGCCCTGGGCATGACACCGAAACAGATCGCGTCTGTGCTGACGATGGCGGGCAACGAAGTGGACCACATCCGCGTCACCGGCGGTGACTGGGACGGCATTGTGGTGGCGGCACTACTGGCGGTGGACCCGCATCCTGACGCGGACCGCCTCAAGCTGGCCACCGTGGACACCGGCAGCGGCCAGAAAACGGTGGTTTGCGGCGCGCCGAATCTCAGCATCGGGGACAAAGTGGCCTACGCCGCCGTCGGCGCCACCCTGATCAACCCCTACGAAGGCGGTACCTTCAAGCTGAAACCGGCCAAGATTCGCGGCGTCGCCTCCGCCGGTATGATCGTCTCGGAAAAGGAACTTGGCCTTTCGGAGGACCACCAGGGCATCCTGGTATTACCCGCGGCGGCCACGATAGGACAGACGCTGGGCGAATACCTCGGGGACACCGTGCTGGACCTGGCGGTGACACCGAACCGCGCGGACTGCCTTTCGGTGATCGGCATCGCTCGTGAACTGGCGGCCTTGACGGACACCAAAATCCGGGAGAAAGTACCGCAGTACACCGAGGGCGAGGCCAGGATCACGGACCATATTTCAGTGGCGATAGTCGACACCGGCCTCTGCCCACGTTACGCGGCCACCCTGATCCAGGGCGTCACCATCGGCCCGTCACCGCAGTGGCTCAAGGACCTGCTCACCGCCGCCGGGCAGCGCCCGATCAATAACATCGTCGACATCTCTAATTACGTGATGCTGGCATACGGCCAGCCGCTGCATGCTTTTGACCTGACGCAGATAAAAGGCGGGCGCATCGTGGTGCGCCGGGCGAAAGGTAATGAGGCCGTCACCAGCCTCGATGGGATACCCCGCACACTGGACGGGGAGATGCTGGTGATCGCGGACGCAGAGCGCGCGGTGGCGGTGGCCGGCGTCATGGGCGCCGCCAACTCCGAGGTCACCTCCGGCACCACCTCGATATTGCTTGAGGCGGCCAATTTCAAGGCCGCTAGCATCCGCCGTACCAGCACTCTGCTCGGCTTGCCCAGCGAAGCCAGCATGCGCTTCGAGCGCGGCATCAGCGCGGAGCTGGTAATGCCGGCTCTGATGCGTGCCACCGCATTGATGCAGCAACTCGGCGGCGGCACGGTGGCGCAGGGCGTCATCGACGAGTACCCCGGCCAACACGCTCCGGTCGCTATCGAATTGACCGCCGCAGCGACGCGGCGTCACTTGGGCGTGGACTACACCGTGAAAGAGATCGAGACCGCCCTGAAGCGCTTCGGCTTCGGCACCGTGGTGACTGCGGACGGCGTGCGGGCCACCGCCCCCTTCTGGCGCACCGACATTCGTGCTGCGGAGGACCTGATAGAGGAAGTGGCGCGGCTTTACGGCTACGACCGCATCCCGTTGACCCTGCTGCGCGGCGCGGTGCCGGAACAGGGGGCGGGCGCGGCGCCGGATATCACCCGTCGCCTCAGCGAATACCTGGCCGGGTTCGGCTTCCAGGAAACGCGGTCCTTCACCATGACCGGCCGGAAACGCCTTCAGGCGCTGCACCC
Organism: uncultured Dehalococcoidales bacterium; assembly: GCA_964589255.1. GTDB lineage: Bacteria > Chloroflexota > Dehalococcoidia > Dehalococcoidales > SURF-40 > CAZPSW01. The sequence continues at coordinate 5,388 of CAZPSW010000069.1, read as the reverse complement.
AGAGGGGAAAGTGGCGACGGCCGCGGTGAAACTGGCGAACCCGATGACCGAAGAATCCGAGTACCTGCGTCCCACCCTGCGCGCCAACCTGATGCCGGTACTGGCCGAGAACTGCCGCCACCAGGCGGGCGCCATCCGTATCTTTGAGGCGGGCCGGGTCTTCCAGCCGAGTGAGAGCGCATTACCACGGGAATCGGAAATGCTGACCGCGGTGCTCACCGGCCCACGCGGCGGGGGTGCCTGGCGTGAGGTCCCCGGTAACCTTGATTTCTATGACGCCAAGGGCGTGGTCGAGGCGCTGCTTTCGCGGCTCGGTGTGGAGAGCACTTTCGAGCCTGGGACGGACGCCGGTCTGCACCCCGCAGTACAGGCGGAAATCAACGTCGGTGGGGCCAAGGTCGGCGTCGTCGGTGAGCTGCACCCCAAGGTGCGACAGGGTTTTGAGATCGAGACCCCGGTCTTCCTCTTCGAGCTTGACCTGGGGGTGCTGGCCGCCAGCGCCAAGAGTGCCGTGAATTACCGTCCGGTGCCGCGGTACCCGGCGGTGCTGCGTGACCTGGCCCTGGTGGTGGACGCCAGCGTGACGCACCGGGACATCATGGCCGTCATCAGCCGGTTTCCGCTGGTGGCGCAGACCGTATTGTTTGACGTTTACGCCGGGAAGCAGGTGGCGGCGGCCCGTAAATCAATGGCCTACCGGCTTTATTTCCAGTCCCGCGAGAAGACGCTCACCGATGATGCGGTGAACGGGGTGCTGCAGAAATTGCTGGCGCGCCTGAAACAGGATATCGGCGCCGAACTCCGGTCCTAGACGGCCTCTCGGCCCCTTGTTGCCCCATCCTGGGTGAAACCCCTTTTGTTTTCACCCACCCATCCGTTTATGGTAGGGACTTCGCCCTACGACCTGATATTGGGAGGTGTGACTCGCTGTTGACGGGGTAAAAACCGTCCCCCTTCCGTAGACCAAAAGGGGTTAAAGGGGCGCAGCCCCTTCAGATAATGTTTTCCCCTTCCCCTGTTTGGGGGAAGGGGTCAGGAGACGGGGTACACCAAAAACAGCGTTTGACCTCAACAAATATATTTGTAGAATACATTGACAAGTCAGATATATCAGAATAATCTGATATTCATAGGGTACTGGAGGTGACGCATGGTCACAGAGAAACAGGGTACTTGTTCACCAACCGGCGGTTGCTGTTGCGTTGACGCCATGGTCAGCGTTGACGAACGCGGCCAGATGGTACTCCCCAAAGAGACCCGGGAAAAGGCCGGCATCAAGGCCGGTGACAAACTGGCGCTGGTGACTTGGGACGAGGGTGACGAGGTCTGCTGCATCACGTTAATCAAGGCGAGCCGCCTGACCGGCATGGTGCGAGACCTCTTGAAACCCATGATGCAGGACATAACCCAACAGGGATAAGGAGAAACCAATGTCCGACGAATCAATCAAGGCCAAAGTGAGAGAGACTTATGGCGGCATCGCCACCGCCGACACCGCCGGTTGCGGCTGCGGTTGCGCCCCGGTGAGTTCCTGCTACGGACCCACTGACCAGGCGACCGAGGCAAGCCGCGCCATTGGTTACAGCGACGCCGAGATGACATCGGTGCCAGACGGCGCCAACCTGGGCCTGGGTTGCGGCAATCCGCTGGCACTGGACAGTCTGAAGCCCGGCGAAGTGGTGCTGGACCTGGGTTCCGGGGCTGGTTTTGACGCCTTCCTGGCGGCACCGCGCGTCGGTGAAACGGGCCGGGTGATCGGCGTCGATATGACCGCCGCGATGCTGGACAAGGCCAGAGCGAATGCCGCCACCGGGGGCTACAACAATGTCGAGTTCAGGCTCGGGGAGATCGAGCACCTGCCGGTGGCGGATAACAGCGTCGACGCCATTACCTCGAACTGCGTTATCAACCTGGTGTCGGATAAGAACCGGGCCTTCGCCGAGGCGTTCCGCGTGCTCAAACCCGGCGGACGGCTGATGGTGCATGACATCGTGCTTCAGGCGGCACTGCCGCCGGTGATCCGGGACAGCGTTAACGCCTACGTCGGCTGTATTGCCGGGGCGATGCTGAAGGACGATTACCTGGCGGCCATCCGGGGCGCCGGTTTCACACCGGTGGAGGTCCGGGAAGAGCAGCGATACCCGCTGGAGGACGTCCTCACCGATCCTGTCATCAGCCAGGCGATACGGCAATTCGAGATCGCACCGGAACTGGCCTTAAAGGCCGCCAATTCGGTGCTCAGCGTGGGGGTCTTCGCCGTCAAGCCGGTCTGAGAGCGCCACGAATCATTGCCACGATGGCTGGGGCGGCGCCCGCCAGGGGTAGCGTCCCGGCCTCGCTTTCGGAACGCCACTTGAATTCCAGGTTGCCGTCCGCCAGGGCGCGAGGGCCCACCGTGATGCGCAGTGGTATCCCGATCAGGTCCGCGTCATTAAACTTCACGCCGGGCGACAGTTGCCGGTCGTCGAACAGGGTTTCAATGCCCAAGTCGCCAAGTTCGGTGTAAAGTTTTTCCGCGGTTTCGGCCACCGCCGTATTCTCCCGATAGAGGGGGCAGAGGTGCACCTGGTAGGGTGCGATCGGTAACGGCCAGCGGATGCCCTTATCGTCGTGGTTCTGTTCGATGGCGGCGGCCAGCAGACGCCCCACCCCGATGCCGTAACAGCCCATCACCAGCGGTTTTAAATTGCCCTCGGGGTCAACGTAATTCGCGCCAAGCTTCTGGCTAAAAACGGTGCCCAGCTTGAAGACGTGGCCCACCTCTATGCCGCGCCGTGCGCTGAGTGGAACCCCGCAGTTAGGGCAGCCGTCACCGGCCCGGGCCAGGGAGATGTCCGCCACCGTCTCGGCGACGAAATCTCGCGGGTAATTGACGTGCCGTAAGTGCGTCTCCGGGCGGTTGGCCCCGGCCACGAAGTTCTGGCCCGATGTTACCGAAGCGTCGGCGATGACCCGGATACCCTTCAGCCCGACCGCCGAAGCGGCCCCGGCGATGATACTCTGTTTGGAGACCTCGTCCACTTCCGCCAGGCGCAAGTCCGATGCTCTGAGAAGATTCTTCAGTTTGACCTCGTTGACGTCGAGATCCCCGCGGATGGTGACGAAAACAAACTCCCGGTCGGCGACGTAGAAGACCGCCTTCAGCGTCTGGTTGGCGGCCACGCCGAGGAATTCGGAAACCTCCTCAATGCTGGTCTTGCCCGGCGTGGCGACATCCTCCATGGGCATGGGGTCTTCGAGCGCCGGAGCCACGGTGACCGCGGTCGCCTTCTCGGCATTGGCCCCGTAGCCGCAGCCTTCGCAGGTGAGCACCTCGTCCTCACCGGTCTCAGCGGGCACCATGAACTCGTGGGAGTCTTTACCGCCGATGGCGCCGGAATCCGCCTCCACGATGATGGCCTCCAGCCCGGCGCGGCGGAATATGTTGTGATAGGCCTGGGTCAGGCGTTTATAGGTCACGTCGAGGCTTTCAGCGTCGGCGTGGAAGCTGTAAAGGTCCTTCATGATGAATTCGCGCACCCGCATCAGGCCGGCGCGGGGGCGCAGTTCGTCACGGAACTTGGTCTGTATCTGGTAGAGCAGGGCCGGCAGGTCACGATAGCTCTGGAGGTAGCGCCCACCGAGGGTGGTGACCACTTCCTCGTGGGTGGGCCCAAGCGCCATTTCCCGCTGGCGCCGGTCCTTGAGGGTGAAGAGGCCATCACCGAAGGCGGCGTCCCGCCCGCTCTGCCGCCACAGTTCCAGCGGCTGCAGTACCGGCATCAGCACTTCCTGACCACCGGCGGCGTCCATCTCCTCGCGGATAATGCCCTCAAGTTTGGTCAGGCAGCGCAGCCCCAACGGCAGGAAACTGTAGATGCCCGCGGCCAGCTGGTCCACCATCCCGGCGCGCAACAGTAACTGCTGGCTGACGGTATCGGCGTCGGCGCTGATTTCGCGCAGGGTGCGCCCGACGAGTTGTGAAAAACGCATACATTCTCCCCGCGGTGTTTGCCATAAATTATAGTACAGATTGGGGAAAAGATGAAGGGGTGAAACCCCTTTTGTCCCACCCTCCCTCCCATTGATGTAGGGTTTCACCCTGTGACCCATGTTATTGGGGCGTAGCCCAACACACGGATAAAGAACAAAATAGCACTCTTTCCTTGCACAAAACGGAGTCAAAGAGGCGCAACCTCTTACAAAAATATTTCCCCTTCCCCACCCAACATCTATTGGGGAAGGGGTCAGGGGATAGGGCAACCATTAAGTCACATTGACAGCCAGACGAATTTCGCCACAATCATGGCGCCCCGGGTCTAATGCCCCAACCAAGGAGCCGCGATTGGATTCTGAAAACCCACTGGAACCTGAATACTCGTTGGAGCCTGAGGAAACGACAGAACCCGAGATTGAGCACCACCAATGGTCTGGGGCCCCTGGCCGACAGTGGGCTTCGCGCTGGCGATCGGTATAATACTCACGATTGCCCTCACCGTGGTGCTGCTGATCATAATGTTTACGCAACTCGACCCTGAGTCGTTATTGAGTGATCCCAACGTGGTCGAAGAATTCTTCTTCGATCGCCTCGGCATGCTGGTCATCCTCTCCACTACTTTTGCCGCCATGCTGGGTACCGCTATGCTCCTGGGCGTGATAAAACTCCGCCGTGGCAAAAGCTTTGTTGAATACTTGGCGTTGCGAAGGGCCACCTGGAAAACGACAGGCGTAACATTGGCCATAGTTGCCGCATTCATGGCACTGAGCAAAGGGCTGGGAATTTTCGTTGACCAGTCTGAAAGTCAACAATTCATGTTCGATCTTTTGGAAAGTAACGCCTGGCAACCGTTGCTCTGTATATCGATGGTGATACTTGCTCCACTTTCAGAGGAACTGATCTTCCGTGGTTTTCTACTGGTGGGATTTCAACGCTCCCGACTCGGTGACGTGGGAGCCGTCGGCCTGACATCTATGATCTGGGCCGGGCTGCACCTGCCGATATTTACGGCATCACCACGATTATTGTACTGGGGATTGTGCTCGGTGTCGTCAGATTGAGAACCGGTTCCCTCTGGCCGGTGGTTTCCATGCATGTCTTCAACAACCTGGTGGCCATGATTATGGTGTCGCTGGGTTAGAGCTTGGCGATTTCCGCCATCAGGGCGTCCACGATCTCGGCTTCAGGCACGGTGCGTACCGCTTCACCCCGGACGAAGATGACGCCCTTGCCCTTACCGCAGGCGATGCCGATATCGGCGTTACGCGCTTCGCCGGGCCCGTTCACGGCGCAACCCATCACCGCCACCCGGATGGGATTACCGGCGTAGTCCTTGAGGCGCGCCTGGACTTCCTCGGCCAGGCGCATCAGGTCCACCTCGGCGCGCCCGCAGGTGGGGCAGGAGACCAGCG
>CAZPSW010000068.1:0-7836 GCA_964589255.1 uncultured Dehalococcoidales bacterium | reverse complement strand
GAGGCCAAGATACCCTACCAGAGCCTGGAGGGGAACCGGGCTACACAACGTTTCATTAAACGCTGGCCGTCGGTGCCAGGCAAGCCCGCCAAACCAGCCGCCGATTTGAAGGTGCTGGCGGTCTGCGGGTCCAGCCGTCACGGCGGCAACACCGACGCCATGATCGACGCCGCGTGTAACGGCGCGGCCGAGGCGGGCGCACAGGTTATGGACAAGGTCTATTTGGGGGATTTGAACATCTGCCCGTGTGAGAACGCCTACATGCAGCGGGACGTCTTCGGCGCCAGAGAGGTCGAGCGAACGCTCGATCCGGAGTTCTGCGCGCGTTCGCGGGGCCTGGTCGGGCCACAGCGGCGCGGCGGATGTACCCTCGTCGACGATATGCCGGAAGTTTACGCGAAGATCGTGGCGGCGGACGCCATAATCCTGGGTTTTCGGGTAATCAACGGTTGGGAGGGCGATCTGGTGACCGCGTTTCAGGAACGCTGGCAGCGCTACGAGGCCTGCCTGATCGACGCGAAAATCGGGCCGGGCCGCCGGGCGATGGTGATCGGCACCTGGGGTACGAATGACCTCTCTGCCTACGCCGATGTCATCGGGATCGTCATCACGCGTCTTGGTATCCGCGGCTTCCCGGTGACCGAGGCGCTGGCGGGCTGCGGCTTTTCGGGGATTCTGTCCGGCCTGGACGAACACGGTAAAGGCGTGATATTGGAATTTCCCGAAGAACTGGAGAAGGCCCGCCAAGCGGGGGTGAACCTTGCCACCGGCGGGTGTCCTGAGCCGGTTGCAGACTGACGGAGGATAACATGGTTTGGTTAAACGTTGACCCAGCCAATAAAACCTGCACGCTACATTCCACGCTGGAATGCCAGTTCACGGCGGGCCGGGGCATCACCGAGGCCACCTGCGCCGGGGCGGCGCTGACTAAAAAGGGCGGCTGGATCTCCTTCCCCGCTCTGGACCAGGCCAAAGCGTACTGCGTGAAGGAGTTTCCCGGTTACGGCGTGACCGTCTGCTGCTAGCCGGCAGGCTGGTTGAGGAAGATATTTGATATGGAACCCGTATTCACCAGAGAAGGGCAGGAGACGCTGGATGCAATCCTGGCGCATCGCCCCCATATTGTGCGCCCCCGCTGGCGAGCGCAGATAATGCGTCACCTCTCGCTTTTGATGCTGGAGGCGGGCGTCAGCGAGGCGGACAGGGCGCTGGTGACGGTAGCGACCAAATTCGTCACCAGCGGCGGCTTCGCGGCGCATTTCAGACGCATCGAGGACGTCGTAGCCTTTCGCAAGTACCGCGCCTGGAAATTCGACAAGGACGTTTATTACCAGGTACCGCGCCGGGTGAAGCGCTGGCCGCCGTCGCCGAGCCAACCGAACAAGCCGGCGTCCGAGATGAAACTACTGGCCTTCAACGCCAGTCCCCGGAAGGGCGGCAACACGGAAGTGTTGATCAAAGAAGCGATGCGCGCCGCCACCGACGCCGGAACTTCCGTCGAGTATATCCGGATACAGTCGCTCAATATCAAGTGCTGCATCGGCTGCCGTAAATGTAAGCAGCCGGGTTATGAGCCGCTCTGCTCGATCAAGGACGACATGACGGAGATTTACCAGAAGATCATCGCTGCGGACGCGCTGATCATCGGCTTCCCGGTCTACACCGGGCGGGAAGCGGCCCAACTGAGCGTCTTCTGGGATAGGCTGGACTGCTTTCGGCGCTATGACTATAACGAAGATAGGATTACTTCAACCCGCGTTCTGGAGCCGGGCCGCCGCGCGATGGTAATTGGTACCTGGGGCGCCCAAGACGTTGATATGTACGACCACGTGGTACAGCAACTCTGCATCCTCGCGGGCGGCCACCGCATCGAACCTGTAGAGGCGATCTCCGCCGCCGGTTTTGCCGGGATGCTGCGGGGCTTTGACGACGACGGTAAAGCGATGGCGCTGCGCTACCCGGAGGAGCTGACCAAAGTATATCAGGCGGGCCGGGCGCTGGTGTCCGGCAGCGAACCACAGGTTAAAACGCAAGAGACAGTAACATAAGGAGTTGATATGAACGATACTTTTCTCAAGGCCTGCCGTGGCGAGAAGACGGACTACACCCCGGTCTGGATGATGCGCCAGGCCGGGCGGCTGATCCCGGATTACAAGCGGATCACGGATAAATACGGCTTCCTCACCATCTGCCGCACGCCGGAACTGGCCGCCGAGGTCACGATCCAGCCTGTCGACGTGCTCGGCGTTGACGCCGCGATCTTCTTTTCGGACATCCTGACCACGGTCGCCCCGATGGGAATGGATCTGGTCCATTCGCCGGGCAAGGGCCCGTCGTTCACCAACCCGGTGCGCTCCCCGGAGGACATTGAGCGGCTCGTGGTGCCCGAGCCACGGGAGGCGCTGGCCTTCGTCGTTGAGGCGCAGAAAATTTTAGTGCGGGAGCTTGAGAACAAGGTGCCGCTGATCGGTTTCGCGGGCGCGCCCTTCACGGTGGCGGCCTGGATGATCGAGGGCGTGGCGCAGCACACCTTCATGCAGACCAAGCGCCTGATTTACAACGGCAGCCGGGACATCCATAACCTGATGCGCAAGGTCACCGCCCTGACGACGCAGTATCTGCTCGCCCAGGCCGAGGCGGGCGCGCAGGCGCTGATGCTCTTTGATTCGTTTGCCGGGGTGCTCAGCCCGCAGAGTTACCTGGAATATAACCTGTTTTACGTCAAACGTATCGTCGCGGAGCTCAAGGCAACCGGCGTGCCGGTGATCTATTTTGGTCTGGGCCAGCACGGTGCGCTGGGGAAGATCAAGGACTGCGGCGCCGACGTCATCGCGATCGATCACGGTCTAAAACTGGCGGATGCCATCGCCCAGCTCGGCGAAGGCGTCACGGTGCAGGGCAACCTGGAGCCGTTCCATCTCTTCCGACCGCGGGAGCGTCTGGCGCAACGTACCACGGAGGTGCTGGAACAGGGTCGCGCGGCGCGGGCACATATTTTTAATCTGGGTCACGGAGTGCCGCAGGGGGCGCCGCTGGACAACGCCAAGGCCCTGGTCGAGGTCGTCCACGAGTGGAGGTAGCCTGGTTCGTGTCGGAACGAAAATAGTCTTGAGCGATATTCGTGCAAGATATATATAAATGCCAATCTGAACTGAAGGAGAAATTACGGTGAAGAAATTATACGTCGTACTGGTCATGATAGTCATAATCGCCGCGATGGTGCTGCCCGGTTGTCAGCCGCCGCCGCCGCCAACCGCGCCGCCGGCACCCGAAAAGGACAAGGCAACCCCGTCGGCTCCGGCCACCCCGGCCCCGGCGCCCGGTCCGGGCACCACCCCGAGCCCAACGGTACCGGCAGCACTGGTGACACCGGCGCCCGAAGTGCCATCTAAGTTTGCCCACCTGACACCCAATCCGGTGGAAACCTCGAAACCCGTCTACGGCGGCACGCTGAAATACGCCGCCGGCATGTCCTCTAACTTTGACGGGCACCTGAAAAAGGGCTGGTGGCCAATGACCGGCCTGCCGATTTTCAACCAGCTGTTGAGCTATGACCTGGCCTACCGGGACACCCTGCCGGAAAATATCATCGGCGACCTGGCCGAAAGATGGGAAGTCAGCGAAGACGGCACCGAGATCACTTTCTACCTGCACCAGGGGGTCGCCTGGCACGACGGCCAGCCCTTCAGCGCCGACGACGTGATATACAGCGTGGAAAAGATGATGGACCCCGAACGCAGCAACATTGATGGGTTCTTCCCGGCCTACGAAAGTGTCGAGAAGATTGACGCCAACACTGTCAAGATAAATCTGACGCGGGCATCCGCAGGATTCATTATCGCGCTGGCCGGCGGCTACGCCGTGATGCAGCCCAAGCACCTGGCTGGCACCGATCCCGAAACAACGGACTTCGCGGTGGGCACCGGCCCGTTCACCCTGGTCTACTACGATTTGGGCGAACACATCGTCTACCAGCGGAACCCCGATTACTTTAAAAAAGACCAGTACGGCAATCAGTTGCCCTACCTGGACGGCATTGAAAACACCAACCCGGCCGGCCAGCCCAACGAAAAGCTGGTCGACAAGCAGATCGATATCAAGGGCCCGGTGTCCTGGCTACTCAACCTGAGTTCCTATCAGATGGTCAGCACCGGGGCGCCCGAGGTAAAATACGCGCTGAAGAGCACCGACCGGGAAACCGTGATGTTTCTCAACATGGAGCGCGGGTATTTACAGGATATCCGCGTGCGGCGCGCCCTGGCCTTGATGATCGACCAGGAGGCCTTGGTGACCGCGTTTTCCGGCCACGTGATGTTCGGGGATACCGACATCGGCGTGTTGCAGCGGTCATTCGGTCTGCCCAGCGAAGAGGTCGTCAGCCTGATGGGTTGGGACCAGCCCTTCGAGGCCAGATTAGCCGAGGCCAAGCGGCTGCTCGCCGAAGCGGTCGGTGAGAACCAGATCAAGCTGGACATGCTGAGCCGGGTGTCGACCAGTGCCGGCCCGGACGCCAGCGCCTCCGGCGCCAACAAGGCATTTGCCGCCCTGTTGGAGGAGCACCTGGGCATAGAGGTGGAGATCACCAGTTTGGTGAGCGCCTCTGAGGTAACGGCCAGGGTCAAAGCGGGTGATTACGATATCTACACGGCGGCCCTGGATGTGGAGCAGAACCCGGTGGCGATCGGGGATTACTTTGGCAGCCGCGGAGTAAATAACTGGTCACATTACGATAACATCAAGATGGACCTAATGCTGGACGAAATCGATGCCATCCTTGATCCCACCGAAAGGAGGGAGCACATCTGGAAAATTGAGCGTAAACTGCTGACCGATCTGCCGGCCTTACCGACCGGGGCCATCACCACCAGCCATGTCCCCTACTGGCCGTACGTGAAGAATTTCAGGATGATGAACATGTCCTACACCAACATCTGCAGCCTGGAAGATGTCTGGCTGGACCCCGTCATCTACCAGCAGATCCACGGAAAAGCGCTGGTCACCGGCCAGGTCATGATCCCCGGTGGCGGCGGCACGGACGCGCCCGCGGTTGCTGCAGTTCCAGCCGGTACCAGCGGTAAGGTTACCTGGGTCTCGGTGGCGCCGCCGCTCGCCGCTCCAGGTGATGAGATCACGGTGGTGCTCAAGGTACCCGCCGGTGCGAAGTGCGAAATCATCTACATCATGTCCTCCGACACGCGCAGCAGCTTTAAGCCGGACCCGGTGACCGCCGATACGGGCGGCAACGCCAGCGTAATCTGGAAAAGCAGTGAGCACACCACGACAGGTGAAGGAACCCTCGAACTCACCATCACCGAAACCGAAGGCACCGTCACCATCGAAACGCAGCCCTACGCATTCGATTAACCGGGCTCGAACGAGGTAAAATACATCCGGACCCCGAGCAAAGTAAAACAGGCCCGCCCCATTAGGGGCGGGGATGATGATGCAGATCAACCGTCGAGAATTCATTAAATACCTCGGCCTGGGAGGTGTTACCGGCCTGGCGCTGGGCAGTCGGACAGCGCTGGGGGGACGCGGCGCGGTGTGGGCGGCGCCGGCGGGCGAACTCGCGATGCTCTTCGACACCCCGAAATGCAACGGCTGCTGGCGCTGCTATACCGCCTGCAAGAAAATCAACGACCTGCCGGACTTCAACAGCAGCGACGAATTCCCGCCGCCGCTGACCCCGGAAACATGGCTGACCTACGTCATCCTGAAGCAGGACCGCGGCTGGCAGTGGCGCATGACCACCTGCATGCACTGCAAGGAAGCCGCCTGTGTCGAGATCTGCCCCAGTGGCGCGGTGCGCTACCACGAACTCGGCTTCGTGCAGCGTAACCCCGATATCTGCTCAGGCTGCGGCTACTGCATCGAGGTCTGCCCTTTCGACATCCCCCGCCTGAGGAAGAACACCTTCACCGGCGCCGCGGTGATGGACAAGTGCCACTTCTGCCAGGAACTGGTGTTCCAGGGCGAGGTACCGGCCTGCGTCAAGTCCTGCCCCCGCGACGCGCTGCTCTTCGGCCCGCGGGAAGATATGATCGCGGAGGGGGAAAAGAGGGCCGCCGCGATCCGGATCAGCGAGAAGCACCCCCACGCCAGCCTCTACGGTGTTGAGGAGCTCGGCGGGTTGGGCATCATCTACGTCCTGAACGATACGCCCGAGGCCTGGGGCTTTCCCGTGGACCCGAAAATCCCCGCCACCGTGGACGTGCACACGGGCTTCAAGTGGCTCGGCGCCGGGGCCACCATGCTAGGGCTCACCAGCTACGGCCTCAACTACCTGTTTGCCAAAACCAGGCGCGCCAGGCTGGAAAAAGAGTGACCGCGCCGCCAGCCATACCGCGCTATCGCAAGCTGAAGATGACCGGGCACTGGCTGCACACCGTGGCCGTGCTGACGCTGATCCTGACCGGCGCGCTGACCCTATTCCCGGTTCAAATCACCGAGGGCAACACCATCCGCTTCATCCACCGGGTCGCGGTGATCGTCGCCGCGGGTACGATGGTCTCCTACCTGCTTTTCAATCTCAAAGAGTCCTGGCACTACGCATTAGACAGTTTTCGCCGGAAAACACCGGCCTCGGAGCGGCTGACCACGGTGGCCTACCGTTACCTCGGCGGCAACCGGACCCAGCGGCCCACCCAGGACCTGATCGACGCCGGACACCGGGTCTGGCAGGCGGTGATGTTCAGCACCGGCCCGCTCTTTTTGATTACCGGCCTGACGATGTGGTTCTTCAAGGAGAGCCTGCCGGCGGGGGTGTACATCTGGTGCCTTTTCGTCCACGACGCGGCTTTTGTGGCGCTGGTAGTGTCCTTGCCACTACACATGGTGGCCAAGGCCGCCAAGCCGGTGGTCACAGGCCCCGACTGTACGGAGTGCAACGTCTGCGTCGAGGGCTGCCAGAGCCAGGCCATCGTGCTTCGTGAGGGCCAGCCGGCGGTGAACACCGGCGCCTGCGTTTACTGCGCCAGCTGCATTGAGTCCTGCCCCACGGCTGTCTTCGGCATCGAATACACTGGGATAAAATACTTTTAACAGGTGGCACCGGTCAGCCGGCCCGGAGGCTATCGTCATATGGGCGCTTGACAGGCTCACCAGGGAAGGTCCTGTAACTGTCCTCACACTCATCGCCAGATTCAAGTTGTACGGTGTGAAGGTATTGTCTTACCAAGAACCGTGGACCGAAGCACCAGGAGAGATTGGTGAACTACTATATGCCATCGTGGGATGGGTAGCCAGTATGGAGAGCAGACGTCGCTCAGAGCGCACTAAAGCAGGACTCCAAAGAGCGGTCAACGTCGGGAAAAAGCTCGGTCGACCAATCGGCAGTAAAGACAAGAAACGACGGCGGGGCAGGCCATTCATGAGGGCATAATGAGGGAGTGACCTTACCCCGTAAATTGCAGCACCACGAAGTTATAATCCCAGGCTAATTAATGCAGTCTTTGGGGTTCCAAAAATAGGGGCAGGTCACTTCTCTTTACACTTCTGCCGTTGTGCCTCGCTACAGCTTCCGCAATCTGAGATAATACTAATTAGGATACATGTCATTGGCGATTACGTTATGGATCTTCAACATATGCTTGAAAAAAGATCACGGCCTAATCACAAAGACAATCAATGATTTAGCACCATGTGCTCCAATAACGAGGCATTGCTCGATATCAGCTGTTTTTGAAGGTCCAGATATAAAATATCCGCTCTTAAGTTTTTTGAAATCGATCAGTTCATAGGCATTCTCCATATCCGGAACGATCTTTCCTGAATCAATAATGAGGATAATATTTTCAGAGAGGAAGAGTACGCCGCGATGCTTTAACGAGTCTGCAT
>CAZPSW010000067.1:7213-7885 GCA_964589255.1 uncultured Dehalococcoidales bacterium | reverse complement strand
CGAAGCGGTCCCCAAAGTAGCCTTGCGCCAGTGTCACCGGGATCCGGGGGTGGCAGCGGCAGGCGACGGTATAGCCTTCCGGCAGCAGTCCTTCCGCCGCGGGGTGGCGTAAAATGTCCTCCAGTGATGATTTCGGGCGCTGTTTGCCCAGCAGCACCACGTTGATGAACGGCCCCTTGGAGACTAGCGCGCTGAAGATCAGGCGTACCTTTGGAATCAGCAGCACGTGGACCGTCTTGCCCAGCCGCGCCGCGGCTTCGGCGCCGGCGTCAATCTCATATGCCGCCGCGGTCACCGTCTTGGGCCGGGCGTAGCCGGTACCGCTGACTCTGAGCGGCACGGCACCGACCCCGGCCGCCAGCACCACCAGGTCATGTTCTTCTCTGCCCTCGCCGGTCTGTACCCAGGCGCCACCCGCGCCAATTTGAATCCCGGTCACCGCCTGACGCCGCAACTGCGCCCCACGGTGTGCCGCCTGCCCCAGCAGCCAGCCGTCGAAGCTGACCTGGTGCTCGAAATTCGAGAGGCGGGGGCCACCGCCGCGGAAGACGGCGATGATTTCCGCGTCTTTCTCCGGGTTGCTGATGCTGATGCGGGTGTGGGGATTGTGTACCGCGTACTCTTCGAGCCGGTTCATGATGATCGTTTCCGGGATTATCAGCTTCAGTTCGC
>CAZPSW010000067.1:4123-7203 GCA_964589255.1 uncultured Dehalococcoidales bacterium | reverse complement strand
TCGGGGAGAGGATACCGGCGCAGCCCTTGCAGCCCGGCGGGCCCAGGGCACTGAAATCACGCGGTTCATAGATCGTGATCTTTGGTTTCAGGCCACGCTCGGCGCCCTGGTGCAGCAGGTGCAGCGCCGTCAGCGCGCCGGCGGGCCCGCCACCGACGATGGCGATGCTTGATTTAGCCGTAATTTGAAAAGACGAATCCATCTGCCCGCGGCTCCAAAAACGCCTACCGGTCGGAATCTCCCTGGGGTTTGACGCCATGAGGCGTGACCGGCCCGGGCGCGCCTCCAAAGGATAACATCCTTTAGGTTGTAGCTCAAGGGGTGTAACACGTATCGCGCGCGCCGCGGCAAGATCTTGATTAAGGACGGATGGGGTGGCGGCCGGTTAGATCTGGTAGTTCTTGGGGCCTTCCCGGGTGACGGTCAAAGCGAAGCGGCTATCGCCGTCATGGGCCACGCTCGACTCCAGGCCACTTGTCTTCAGCACCTGGGTGACACTCTTCAGGGATTCACGGTCACCGAGCACGATGGTGACCGTTTCGCCGGTGTCGAGGTTGCTGACGATGTCCGCGGCCCTGACCTTGGTCATCGGGCAAATGAGGTCACTGAGGTCAAATTCCTGTGCCACGGAACCGACGTTATCCAGAGCCGCGCGGTATGAACTGGCGTATTTCGAGGCGTCGTCCGGGGATATCACGACGCAAATACCGCTATCGGTGGTGGCGTATTTCAGGGCCGCGAAGAGTGCCGCCCCGGTGGTCGGTCCCGCCGAGATACCCTCTTTCCGGGCCAGTTTGATGGCGGTGCGGTAGGCGTCGGTGTCGCTGACCGCCACCAGGTCGTCGATGACGCTGCGGTCGAGTATCTTCGGGACGTATTCCTCTCCCAGGCTGCTGATGTTCTTCAGACCCGGCAGGTTGTGCTCCGGGGAGTCCGGTTCCACGCCGATGACGCGAATCTCCGGGTTCTGCTCCTTGAGGTATTTGCCGACGCCGCTGATGGTGCCGCCGGTGCCGATGCCGGCGAAGAAGTATTTTATTTTACCCCCGGTCTGGCGCCAGATCTCGGGGCCGGTGTTGCGGTAGTGTGCCAGCACGTTGAGTTCGGACTCGTACTGGTTCGGGCTGACGTAGCCGTCACGGGTGGCCGGGCTCTTCACCATGGCGTTGACCAGGCCCCGCGCGCCCTCGGTGGGGAAGGTGGGGCAGAGGCTGTCGTCGGCCTCATGGAGCCTGGCACCGAGGAAACGCAGCAGCGCCTTTTTTTCTTCCGGGATACGCTCCGGCACCACGATCTCAATCGGTATGCCCAACGCCCCGGCCAGGCTGGCCAGCGCGATGCCGGTATTGCCGGAGGATGGCTCCACCAGCACCCGGCCGTCGACCTTGAGCGCGCGCAGCATTTCCAGCGCGATGCGGTCCTTCACCGAACCGAAGGGGTTGTAGCGCTCCAGCTTCAGGTAGAGGGAGAATACGAGGCGCTGGTTGACCCGGCTCAGGCGCACCAGCGGCGTTGGGTTTTCCGGGCTGGCGATGAGGCCGGTGATGTCATCATAAACACGTAGAACGTGATCCGTACCGCCGCTACCGGATTTTGGTTCCCCGTTTTCACGCGGTTTCGTCATTTCAATCCCTAGGTCTGGCTGGCCTCTATTGTAGCATCAGTCCGCGGGTAAGCGTTACCCTGGGTCCAGAATTTATGACGTGATTCGGCGGTGGTGATGGCCTCCAGCCCGGCGGGGACGACCACTTCGTCGAGGTAGCGTGCCAGTCCCAGCCGGAGGATGGTGGTCCCGATGCGTTCCCGGCGCACCGCGTTGGCCTGGTACCAGGTTATCGTCTTTCCGATCAGGTCGAGGCACTCGGCATCGTTGGCGAACCGGGCCACTTCGTAGGCGTGGATCGGGTGACGCCCGTGCTTGCCGCCCACCCGCACCAGCCAGCCCCGTCGTTCTTCCGCCATGGCCTTTTTGGGGCAGACCTTGATGCAGTCTCCACAGTAGGTGCATCTGGCATCGTCGCGCACCGGCAGTGCGTCCACCAGTTCCAGTGCTTTATCTTCACAGAAGGCGACGCAGACGTTGCAGCCGTCGCAGGCGTCCGGTACCAGCACCGGCGCCACAATGCCCTGAAAGCCGAGGTCCATCTCCCGGGTGCGCGAGCAGTCGATGGGGCAGCCGGCGAAGGAGATCTTGAACTTGTGGTGGCCGGTGGCGGTGCCGAAGTAGTGCCGGTCCACCTCGAGGCTCATTTGCTGTGTGTCCATCAGCCCGTTGGGGTTCCAGGTGCAGCCGCCGCAGGCGGTGGGCACGCGGATGCGCGGCCCGCAGGAGGCCACTGCCCAGTCAACCTTTTTCAGTTCCGCCGCCACCGCTTCGAAGTGCTCGTAGTGGACGTAGGGAATCTCCACCGACTGGCGCACCGAGTTGTGGATTTCACCTCGCCCGTACTTTTCGGCGATGTTTGCCGCGACTCGCAGCTTGGCGGCGCTGACCTTGCCGCCGGGGCAGCGCAAACGTACCGTGAAGAGGTTGGACTGGGTCTGCATGATGAACCCGCCGCTCTTCAGCACCTCGTAATCGAGTTCCTGGCCCTTTTGCTTGGTCATTTGCCTGCCTTTTCACCGGTCCGGGTATAGAGGGGGTATTGTCGATTAAATAGATAACGTATATCAACAATACCATGGCGTGGGGCACCTGTCAATCCCCCGGGGTGACGCCACCCCGAGTATAATATTACAATATCTGTATACTTGCATAAAACGCCCGAATGCTGTATAATCGAGGTGTCTGGAGGTGGTGAAGATGCCGATCTATGAATACGAATGCCCGGATTGTGACGAAAAGTTCGAACAATTCAAACCGGTCCACGCCAGCGGCGAGGATGTGCCATGCCCCAAATGCGCCACCCCGGCGCCGCGCGTCGTTTCCCGCTTGGCCTGTTCCGCTTCGGGTTGTGAAAGCGCGGTCACGCCCAGCTACAGCTTTGGCTGAGGGTAATTCATCCGGGACGGTGCGTCCCGGGAGCTGAGATGACAGAGAAACAAGACCGCGTCAGGGAACTTGAGGCCAAGATCGAGGA
>CAZPSW010000067.1:248-4113 GCA_964589255.1 uncultured Dehalococcoidales bacterium | reverse complement strand
GAGGGCCGTCTGCCGGCCCATTCCGCGAAGCCGTGGATGTTCCAGGAACTTGAGGTGCTGGAAGAGGCCCTTGAGGAGGCGGTGCGGGAAGCGAAGGCCGAAGATGCCGACCAAGCTGGCCCGGGTTGATTTCAAGAAGTGCCGTCCTGACCTCTGCGGTCAGGGCGAATGCGTTGCCACAAGCGCCTGCCCATGCCATTTGATACGCCAGGAAGATCCGTATGATCCGCCGATGATGAACCCGGCAATCTGTCAGGGTTGCCGGGATTGTGTGCGGGCCTGTCCGCTGGGCGCCATCAGCGTCAACGAGCATTAACCCGCGTTGACAGCATCGTGCCAGCGGGATAATATGCCTTCGGGCTGACCCGAATTACCAGCTGGAGGTTCAGATGCCGGAGCAGGACGCCGCGCGGGCAGAGAAGATCGTCCACACCGTCTGTCACAGCCACTGTGGCGGCGCCTGTCCCATGCGCGTGCACGTCGCCGGCGGGCGCATCACCCGCATCGAGGGTGACGGCGGCGAGGAACCTCAGTACCGGGCCTGCGCCCGGGGCCGGGCTTACCGCCAGCGTGTCTACGCCGCGGACCGCGTGCTCTACCCCATGAAACGCGTCGGGGAGCGTGGCCGCGGTGACTTCGCGCGCATCAGTTGGGACGAGGCCCTGGACACGGTAGCCGCCGAGATGGGCCGCGTGCGGCAGGCCCACGGCGCGGCTTCATTGCTCTACCTGGCCTCGATTGGTGACGTCACCTGGGTGCATACGCCGGGCCTGATGGAGCGCCTCTTCGCGCGTGCCGGGGGCTATTCCGGCACCTGGGGCATGGCCTCCGGGGAGGGCGCCGTTTTCGCCACCATGGCCAGTTACGGGGCCCCCAGCACCGGTAATACCCGGGAGGATTTCCTGAACTCCCGTCTGATCATCATGTGGGGCTGGAACCCGGCGGTGGCCAGTAATTTCGGCAATAACCGCCATTACCTCTCGCTGGCCCGTGAGGCGGGGACAAAGATAGTGGTGGTTGACCCCCGCTACACTGATTCGGCGGCGGTTTATGCCGATACCTGGTTGCCGATACGCCCCGGTACCGATACCGCGATGCTGGTGGCGATGGCCCACGTCATCTTCACCGAGGGGCTCGAGGACAAGGATTTTGTGGCGCGTCACACCCTGGGCATGGACCGTTACCGGGAATATGTTCTGGGTAAAGAGGATGGCTTGCCTCGCGACCCGGCCTGGGCCGAGGCCATTACCGGTGTCCCGGCGGCGAGCATCACGGCGCTGGCGCGGGACTATGCCACCTTGCGTCCGGCAGCACTGACGGATGGTTTCGCGCCGGGGCGCACCGCCTACGGGGAGCAGTTCCACCGCGCCGCCATCGCGCTGGCGGCACTGACGGGCAACCTCGGTGTCAACGGCGGCAATGCGCCGGGTACTTCCGGCCTGGGTGACCTGCTACCGGTGATGCGGCTCGGCCCCCACGCCTGGGAAATGCTACCGGAAACCGCCAATGCGGTTGATGACGCCCGGCCCCCACGCCCGGACGCCCCCTTTTACTGTAACGTCGTCACCAATTACTACGGCGGCGGTAAATCAAGCGCGCGGGTGAACCGTTTCCGCCTCGCGGACGCCATCATCGAGGGTAAAAAGGGCGGCTACCCGGCGGACTACAAGTTCGCCTACGTGGTGAATTTCAACTACGTCAACCAGTACGCCAACTCGAATAAGATCGCCAGGGCGATGCAGGCACTGGAATTCGTGGCGGTGCAGGACCAGTACTTCACGCCGACGGCGCGCTACGCGGACATCCTGCTGCCCACCAACACTTACATGGAGCGTGCTGACCTAACCAACGGCGGCATCGGCCCGTTTTACGGTTACATGCACCAGGCCATCCCCTCCGAAGGCGAATCGAAATCGCAACTGGAGATCGCCGCGCTGCTGGCGGAGAAACTGGGCATCAAAGACTTCATGTCCGCCGATGAGAAGCGCTGGATCGGGGACATCCTGGCCGAAAACCGGGACATCCCGGACCAGGCCGCGTTCAAGCGGGACGGCGTCTACAAGGCCAAATTAGAGCGGCCCTACGTCTGCTTTCAGGATCAGATCCGGGACCTGGAAGCCAACCCCTTCCCGACGCCCTCCGGCAAGATTGAGATTTATTCCGCGCAGATCGCGCAGATAGGCAAACCGGACCTACCGCCGATCCCGAAATACGTGCCGCCCTGGGAGGGACCGGGAGACCCGTTGACGGCAAAGTACCCGCTGCAACTGGTGACGACGCATACCGTGCGCCGCGCTCACACCCAGTTCGAGAACGTGCCCTGGCTGCGCGAGCTTTATGCCCAGTCCGTCTCGATTAATACCGGCGACGCCGCCGTCCGCGGCATCCGCGACGGGGACACGGTGCTCGTCTTCAACGACCGCGGCACCATCCGTCTCGCGGCGCGGGTCACCGGCCGCATCATGCCAGGGGTGGTCGACGTGCCGCAGGGGGCCTGGTACCGCCCGGACGCGGCCGGCGTCGACGGGGGCGGTTGTGCCAACACGCTGACCGTTGACGTGACCTCGCCGGCCGGGGCCTTTTGCGCCAACACCGCCCTGGTGGAGGTGGCCCCGGCGGTGGCTGATCCGTAACCGGAAAAGCGGTGGTGGCCCCTTCTCCGCGGCGAAAACAAACGGTAACCTGGCCATCCCCGGGAAAACCCTTTACGGTGCCCCGAATTGCCGTAGAGTATATAGTCAGCGTCACCCCGGATCTTCAACATATTCTGGACGCTGGGAATTGCCTACCGGATCTTCGGCGGCGTCTTCCGGGACGCCTCGGTCCGGCCCGCGTGGTGAAATGGTGGGATATCCTCGACGCGTGCCGCTGCCGGCCGCATCCAGCTTGAAATGGCGCCACCACCGGTTTATAATGCCTACCTCAGTAACAGTTAACGGGACTGCCGGGATATGATACCGGAAGTCAGTGCAAATGGCCCACGACAGGGTAATTAATATGAACAACAGATCAAGACACTACCAGGTGCCATTGTTAAACAACAAACACTTCGGACAGCCGTCGGTTTTTACTCCGGACAATCTGCTCCGGGAATCCAGACGGCAGAAAGCGATACCCGGGAAGAGGGTACCTGAGATATGTATACTCGATCCCGACGGTGACATTGTACGCTACCTGCAAACCGAAAAGATGGCGCAACTGAATCCTGATTGGGCCTGTTATCACACCAGATTATATGACTTTTCAATTGCAGAAACTGGCTTTGGTATAATCGGATTTGCCGTCGGCGCATCCTTTGCCGTGCTGGTGGCGGAAGAGCTGTTTGCCTCCGGATGCCGGTTGTTGCTCAGCTTTACCTCAGCGGGGCAGATCACAGCAAAAAGAAAACCTCCGTATTTCATCTTGATTGAAAGCGCTTTACGGGATGAAGGCACCAGTTATCATTACCTTCCCCCGGCGAAATGCAGCCGCATCAGTGAGACGCTGTTGCCTCTCCTGCGTGATGTCTTTTCAAATTCATCGATTCCCATTGAAGGGGGGGCGGTTTGGACCACCGACGCTCCGTTTCGGGAAACAAAAAAGGCCATCGAATATTGCCGCAATGAAGGTATTTCTGCCGTCGAAATGGAGGCGGCAGCTTTGTATGCCTTCGCCGCGGCCAGAAAGAAACCGGTGATCTGCTTTGCTCATGTCACCAATCAGATGGGGGCTACTGACGAAGATTTTGAAAAGGGGTATGAAAACGGTAGTCTTCAAGTGGTGCAACTAATCAGCTCCATCTCTGAAAAATGGCTGCAGTAGCGGGGGACACGGGCAACACAACCCTGAAAACCAGTTGGAGACTCGTAGTAAGAATGAGTACAAT
>CAZPSW010000067.1:0-238 GCA_964589255.1 uncultured Dehalococcoidales bacterium | reverse complement strand
AATGTGTGTCGTCCGCACTAATGGCGCAGACCGGGGGCAGGCCACTATGACTGTAGTCTGATAATCATTATGCGGAGGCTTTTTTGATAGAGGTTAAATGTTCTCTTTGCGGAGCGGACGATTATACGATTGTGGAATCCCACCGCAACGACAAGTATTACAGACAGGACGCCGAAATACGAACTGTAATATGTAAAGAATGCGGAATGTGCTATGTTAACCCTAGGCCTGTCGATGA
>CAZPSW010000066.1:4020-7914 GCA_964589255.1 uncultured Dehalococcoidales bacterium | reverse complement strand
CCATGGGGCAGATGCCACCGCCATCGGCCCGCTGCACCGCGGGCACGGTGCTCTCGAAATGATAGTCCACTCCGTGTTCGCGGAAGGTGCGCGCGGCATGGGCGCTGCCCACCGGGCTCCAGACCTCGGTGGCGTGGGCCAGGATGGAGAGCAGGGCCGCGCCGTTCCCGGCGATGGTATCCAGCACCGTCACCTGGCGCGCCTCGGGGCGTGTTTCCAGGTAGTCCAGCAATGGCTCCAACCGGTCCTTCTCAGAGCTGAAGATGAGGCTGTCTCCCTGGTAGATCCGCAGGGTGTCCGATGCAGCGGTGAAATCTGTTATCAGGTCCGCCTTCATCAGGCTCCCCGGTGGCCCCGCCAGCGCTCCAGCCCGAGCATCAGTAGCGGCAACAGGGACAGCTGCACCAAAACCCCCGGCCACCCTTGGACGACGACCGTCTTTAAGGCCAGCCCCGGCCCGGCGACGGCGCCCAGCGGCGTCTGCAGGGCACCACCGCCGGCGTAGAGCACGAGGAAGAAACCCCCCAGCGCCAGTCGCCCCGCCAGCATCGCGGTGAGCAGGGAACGCAGCGGGTCCCAGTGCCAGCGTCCCCGGGCCAGCCCGGCGAAGAGGCCGTAGGCCGCCAGTTCCACGGTGACCTGCGGCAGCATCGCCAGCAGCGGCAGGCCGGATATGGCGTAGCTCAGGAGCGGCGTCAACAGGCCGACGGCGAGGCCGGCGCGCCAGCCGTAGAGCAGACCGGCCAGGATCACAAAAATGTGCATCGGTAGGAAGGTGGGCCCCGCCAGGTGTACCTGGTGGGCGAGCCAGGGTAACAGCATCCCGCCCGCCGCGAAGGCCAGTATCAGGACGAGGGTGCGCACGCCGGAAATGCGCTGCGCCAGCGGCAACGTGGCCGCGGTGATGTTGAGTCGGGGTATATTCCACCTCTCTAATTGGCTCATACCGGTCGTGGCAGGTGTCCCCGGCCGGACGGGGACACCTTAACACATCCCCAACTCGGGGCACAAGCGCGTCCCGGCACCTGGCGCGCGGCGCGGCGTTTGACTATAATGAGGGCCGGAGGCGTGATGACAACCATACAGGTGGCGGCGGCACAGATCAGTCCGCAGATCACGGCGGTGGCCGAAAACCGTGACAAAATTGAGGACGCTTTGAGGCGGGCCGTGACAAAGGGCGCGCGGCTGCTGGTCTGCCCCGAATGCGCCCTCACCGGCTACGCCTATGATAGCCGGGTAGAGGCTTCACCCCACGCCGAAACCATGCCCGGCCCGGCCTCCGACTACCTGGGACGCATCACCCGGGAGCTTGACGCCTACCTCATCTTCGGGCTACTGGAAAAGGATGGCACCCGCCTTTATAACAGCGCCGCGCTGCTGGGCCCGGAGGGGCTGCTCGCCGTTTACCGCAAGACGCACCTGCCGGTGCTCGGCGTGGACCGTTTCGCCGACGCCGGTAACGGCCCGCTCCAGGTGATCCAAACCCCAATCGGCGGCATCGGTATGATGATCTGCTATGACGCCGTCTTCCCGGAATGCGCCCGCGTGCTGGGCCTCGGCGGCGCGGACATCCTGGCGCTGCCCACCAACTATCCGGTGGGCAAGGCGAACCGTATCATCGAGCACGTGTTACCCGCCCGTACCATTGAGAACCGAGTCTTCCTGGTGGCCGCCAACCGCGTTGGCTTGGAACGCGGCACCACCTTCGCCGGGCGCAGCTGCATCATCGACGTCAGCGGTGAATTACTGGCCGCCGCCGGCGCCGACCGGGAAGAGATCATCATGGCGCAGATTGACCCGGCGCTGGCGCGCCAGAAGCGCATCGTGGTGCGGCCCGGCGAGTATGAGACGGACTGTGACGCCCACCGCCGCCCTGACCTCTACCACCGCCTCACCGAGAGCTAATGCGGGGCACATTTGATGGTCACGGGGCATTCACAAAAAGCGTAAAAGAAACAAAGTTTCAATAATTCAATCGTACACCTTCCTTAGCTCAAAAGGGTTCAAGGGGCGCAGCCCCTTATAAAAACTATTTCCCCCTTCCCTGGGGAAAGGGTCAGGGGACGGGGCCACCGCAAAACGCGCCGCCAGATTATTTACCCCAATTTTCAGGCGTGAAAAGGGGCGCTCGTAGAGCGCTCCCGTATGGCGGCCAACACCACTGTACCCCTACCAGCGCGCGATGTCCTTGTAATGCTGCGAAAGCTCCCGGATGCCCTGCGGCTGCTTTGCCATGTAACTGTTGGGGGGGTAGCGCGGTTCGTAATTGTCGTAGGCGTGCGCGAAGAGTTCCTTGGGGAAGCGCGGCACCGAGTGGCGCAGCCGGTACGGACCCAGCGACATGATGCTGGAAATGGCGCACTCGGACTGTGTTGACGCCTCGGTGAGCAAAATACCGTCGTGGTCGAAGATGGCCGAGTGACCGGCACCAACGTCATACATCTGGCCCTCCGGCCCGGTCATGATGGCGTCATTGACGAAGACACCGAAAATGCCGCTGTCAATGCACATCGCCTGCATGTCCAGGCGCATCGTGTGATGCTCCCCCCGCGCGCCGCGGAGCGCCATCGGCGCGGTGCTCCAGTAGCCCGCCCCCATCGTCATGTAACGCACCAGGATCTCACAGCCACGCATCGCGAAGACGCGGCCCGCCTCCGGCTCCATCACCTCCGGCATGATGGCGATGTTGCCAATGTCCGTGCGCGCCACCGGGAAGATGGCGTCCCAACCGTAAAGCTCCACGAAACGGTCCAGCACGTCATAAACGGTGGTTCCCAGGTCCGCGAAGCCGGAAAGGTTGCGCCGCTTCCAGTTCTGCAGCACGATCTCGCCGCTGGGACTGATGACGACGCCCATGTTGATGAAATGCCCCGGCCATTCCGGCAGCCGGGCGTAGCAGCCGAACTCGATGTAGCAGTCGTACTTCGCCGCGATCTCCCCGATCTCCTTTGTCTCCGGGCCCGGCAGGTCAATGGCCACCTTGAGCCAGTCTGTCTTGGTCCAGCGCAGGTTCATGCCGGTGATCGGGGACTCGTGGAAGCAGACCAGGTCCAGGTGCCCCAGCGTCATGGCGCGGCGTACCATCTTCCCCATCCGCTCGATGTTGGCGGCATTGTCCGCAGCGGCGGTCTCGGCATTACTGTTATAGAGCCCGGACTGGATCACACCGACCACTGTTTCGGGTTTGCGTAACGGTACCGTCTCGTAATTGGGCAGCGGTTTCTCCGGCATATTGATTCCTCCTAACCGACGCGGCGGTCGCGCCCGGCCCAGTATTCCTCGCGTATCTCGCGCTTTAAGATTTTACCCACCGGGTTCTTCGGCAGCACATCCCGGAATTCCACCGACCGCGGCCTTTTGAAGCGCCCCAACTTCTCGGTGCAGAGTTCAATCAGTTCCGCCGCGGTGACACTCATGCCGGTACGCAAGGTGACCACCGCTCTGACTCCCTCGCCCCACTCCGCGCTGGGCACCCCGATGACGGCGCATTCCGCCACCGCCGGGTGTGTGTAGAGCACGTCCTCAACATCCTTGCTGGCGATGTTCTCACCACCGGAGATAATCAAATCCTTCTTGCGGTCAACGATGTAAATATAGCCTTCGGCGTCCTCACGGCCAATGTCCCCGGTATGCAGCCAGCCGTCCCGGATCAATTCCGCGGTGGCCGCCGGGTTTTGCCAGTAACCGGCGATAATGGCCTCACTGCGGAAGACGATTTCACCCGGTTCGCCCAGCGCCACGTCAGTGCCGTCATCGTCCACCAGGCGCAGTTCGCAGCCAGGCAGCGCCTTACCCACCGAAAGCAGCAGTTTTTCCATGCCCGGTGCCGTTACGGCGCGCAGGTGGTCCGGGCCGGTCAGCGCCGTCTGGCCGGTGCCCTCGGTCATGCCGAAA
>CAZPSW010000066.1:0-4010 GCA_964589255.1 uncultured Dehalococcoidales bacterium | reverse complement strand
GTGAAAGACCGGGCCAAAGGCCTCGATGCCCCGCTTCAGGCCCTCCAGCGGCATCGGCGAACCGCCGTAAGCGATCGAATGCAGGCTCGTCATGTCATACTTCGCGCGGTCCGGGTGGTCCGTGATGCGCACCAGCATCGTCGGTGCCCCCGCCAGGTGGGTGATGCCCGCATCGTTGACCAGCCGCAACACCGCCTCGGCGTCGAACTTCCGCAGCAGGTACTGCGTGGCGCCGAACATCAGGAAGGAGAAATTGGCATGTAAGAGCGCCACGTGGAAGAGGGGCCACATGCCGAGGCACTTGGAATCACTGGTCAGCTGCCCCGGCCAGTTGATGAGGCGGCAGAAACGCAGCGTGTCCCGGTGCTTTTTGATGACGCCCTTGGGCCGCCCGGTGGTGCCGCTGGTGTAGACGATGCCCAAGAGGTCATCCTCGTCCACGTCAACCTCCGGGTCCTGCGGCGGGTACGCCTGTATCCAGGTCTCGTAGTGCCGCATGTCCGCCGGGGAGGCGTCAAGACAGATGAAATCCCTGACGCCCGGAATTTGCTCCCTGACGGCGCGCAGGCTGTCCGCGAACTGCGCCTCAACGAAAACGGCCACCGCCCCCGAATTATTGATGATGTAGACCAGTTCTTCCGGTTTCAGGCGCCAGTTGAGCGGCACGTAGACGAAACCGGCCTTGGCGGCGCTGGCGACCTCAAGGTATTCCGGCAGGTCGGTGGCCAGCACCGCCACGCGGTCACCCTTGTTCACCCCCAACTCAAGCAGGGCGCGGCAGAGACGGTTGACCCTGGCGTTGAGTTCCGTGAAGGTGTACCGGCGCCCGGTCTCCCAGGCCATCACCGCTATTTTGTCAGCATAAACGCGGGCGCCCCATTCCATAACATCGCGCCAGGTCTCGACGCGCAGCGAATTCCACTTTGCCAAGGGCCGCCTCCTGCCGGTGGCATGCCTGAGGGCGGTGCCCCGAGGTTTGACACCACCTTCCGGCGAGGTGTACTATCTTATTCGATAATCCAATGCGATAGTCACCCAATTATAGCCAAAACGAGCCTCTTTTGGCAAGTTCGGAACGCGGAGAACAAATGCCCTACGGAGACGAGAAACACCGCCAGGTCCTTGAGGCGCTCACGGGCGCCCTCGGTGAAGACTACGTCGAGGATGATCCGGCGGTGATGGAGGCCTTCGCCCGTGAAGCGCAGACACCGCTGGGGATGAGCCGCGCCCGCCTGGAATTCGTGGTGCTGCCGGGCACTACCGCCGAGGTACAGGCAGTGGTGCGGCTGGCCAACGAGTTACGGTTCCCGTTCTCGGTGACCACCACCGGGCTGCTGCTGATCACCTTCGGGCCGATCAAGGGGCACGACCACTGGTGCCTCATCGACATGAAACGTTTCAACCACTTCACGGTTGACGCCCAAAACAAGTACGCGGTGCTGGAACCCTACGTCAGTGTGGCCCAGGTGCAGGCGGAAACGATGCGCCACGGCCTCTTCACCGGTGTCACCGGTGCCGGCGCCCAGGCCTCGGCGCTGGTGACCCAGATGGCCACCGGCACCCACTGGACGGGCTGGCGCAGCAGCAAGGGACGCAACCTGCTGGGGCTGGAAATGGTGCTGCCGGACGGAGAGATCATGCGCTCCGGCACGCTGACCACCGCCACCGGGGATTACGCCTGGGGCGAGGGCCCCGGCCTGGAGGCCGCCGGGCTGCTGCGCGGCGCCATGGGCGCCATGGGCACGCTGGGCATCGTCACCCGTGCCGGGGTCAAACTGCACAGCTGGCCGGGCCCCAAGATCTGGCCCTGCGAGGGCGTGCAGCCAGAGAAGTCCACCCGGCTGCCGGAGGACATCTTCCGCACCTTTATCTTCAGCTACGGCACCCTGGAAGCCTGCATCGAGGGCGTGCGTGAGCTGGGTGAGGCCGAGATCGCCGGTGTCGTGCTGCAACCCAATCCCTTTGACCTGGTGATGCTGGCGGCCCGGAACCGCGAAGACTTCTGGGCGCGCTGGCAGAGCGATTTCTGGCAGCGCCAGATACACCAACGTCACCTGGTACTGGTCAACCTCTGGGGCTATGCCGGGGCGGCCCAGGTGGACTACGAGACAACGGTACTCAAAGAAATCGTGACCGAAACCGGCGGCGAATTCTTCCCCGAAGACGTGCTGGCCTGGCTGGCACCGGAGGTCGAGGGGGCGATGGTGCGCGATAGCCACCGTGGGCGCTACATGCGCCTGGCGGTACCCGGTACCGACGTTTACAACAGCGCCGAATCACTGGAGGACGCGCTACGTGCCATACGCATCGGTAACGAAATCAAGGCCAAATACACCCCGCCACTGGGTGACAAAGGCAAGTTCGACATGGGCGCGGCGCAGCACAAGTTCTGGCCCGCCGATTTTGGGCGCGTCGCCTCGGTGGGTATCATGGGCTTCGGGGAGAAGAGCGATGCCTGTGAAGAGGTCACCGGCCCCCTGCGCGGCGACGCCGTGGAGTACAATCTGGCGCACCAGGCCTTCGACATCGGCACCTCTTACGAGGCCAGCCGCTACGGTGCCGCCTTCGGCAACGTGCACTTCCTGCTGGACAACATCAAGCGGCGGCTGGACCCATTCGAGGTGGCCAACCCGGGCCGCCTGATCAACCGCAGACGCATGGACCGCATGTTGGGCGAATCCGAGGACGCCGCCGCTATGGCCTCGAAATACCGGCCCACGCCCCAGGCATAAAACCACAGGAGGCTGAAATGCCCGTCAATCCGTTACCGAACTACGAGGTGGTGCCGCTGCGCAGCGACGAGGTCAAGGTGGCGGTGGCACAGACCACCTACCGCTCCGTGAACCCGAAAAACGCTAAAGCGGAGATCAAGACCAACCTCTATCACATGCTGCGCTTTATTGATTTCATCCAGGCGCGGCGCCGCCGTGATCTGGTCTGCTTCCATGAATTCCCCCTCCAGGGCTCGGACATCCGCTGGACGCGTGAAGAACAACTCAAGGTGGCCATCGACGTACCCGGTGAGGAGACCGAGATCATCGGCGCCCGGGCGAAGCAGTACAACTGCTACATCGAGTTCGGCGCCAGGGCACGGCTCAAGGACTGGCCGGGACACTTCATCTACATGGGTTTTATCATCGGGCCGGACGGGCAGATCGTGATGCAGCGGTGGAAGTCCCGCAACATGGCCGGCATCGGCTTCGGCACCACCGTCTTCGACGTGCTTGACCGCTACGTCGAGATGTACGGCTGGGACGCCGTCTTCCCGGTGGCGCGTACGGACATCGGCAACCTCGCCATCATGCCCGAAATCTGGGAACCGGAGATGGCACGTGCCTTCGCCATCAAGGGCACCGAATTAATCATCCGCTACATGACCTACGGCGCCGGGCACTGGGGCACCGCGCCGCTGGCCTACAAGGGCTCCCTGGGTGACACCATGCGCATTGATTTCCAGGCTGGCTGCATGCAGAACAGCATCTACGGCGTCTTCATCAACAATGCCATCGTCGAGGCGGACGTTTTCAAGGACTACGGCGCCGGCAAGAGCGCCGTCTATGACATGGACGGGCGCCCCATGACGGAGGCCCTGACGCCGCATGAGACGATGATCGAGGCGGTCATCCCGATGGCCAGCTACCGCCGCGGGCATTCCATCCCGCGCATCCCCAAGGAGCTTTACGCGCCGGTTTTGGACGCCTACGTCAGCAAGTTCCCGCCGAATCTCTTCGCCGGACCGATGCCGGACAACAACGCGGACTCGGTGAAGTTCTACAACGACGCCGCGCAGTGGTAGAAAGATTTTTAGAGGGGTGAAGCCCCTTATTTTCCCACCCACCCGCCCTTTTTAAGGTAGGGTTTCACCCTGTGGCCCATGATACGGATTGGCGCCGTCCAGCACTTAGGGGCAATTAATCGGTCCCTTTCCTTAGCTCAATGGGGTTCAAGGGGCGCAGCCCCTTATAAAAAACTATTTCCCCTTCCCCTGATTTTAGGGGAAGGGGTCAGGG
>CAZPSW010000065.1:0-7962 GCA_964589255.1 uncultured Dehalococcoidales bacterium | reverse complement strand
CTTGGACATATCACAGCACGGTGAACGCGCTTATGGAGGCATGTTCTAATGAAAAAGGTATAATCGATTATCCGCGAGGAAAAACTGGCCGAGGTGAAGGATGCTCTGGCGGCCGTCGACTGTGTCGGTATGACCGTCAGCAGCGTCTACGGGCGCGGGCGGCAAAAGGGGCTGTCATTACAGTGGCGCGTCGGTGAATACCACATCGATTTTCTGCCCAAGATCAAGGTCGAGACGGTTGTCGCCGACGAGGACATGGACAAGGTGGTTGAAGCAATATCGGCGGTGGCTCGTAACGGCGGCATCGGCGACGGCAAGATATTCATCTCCCAGGTGGAGCAGGTGATACGCATCAGCACCGGGGAGCTACACGACGCCGCCATCTGACGGGCATATACTGTTTCCAAGATCCGCCCGGGGCGCCGTCCGAGGGGTGCACACTCCGGCAACTGCGCCACCGGGACCAAAGCACGACCGCGAAACGAAAGGGGCGGCGCACCGGACCCGGTGCGCCGCCCCCCCGTGTCAGTCACTCGGAATAAAAGGATATCCCGGTCATGGGGCCGGTATGACAGGTCATCACCGGGGTAATCTCGGTGAGGTGGATCTCAACACAGTCCAGCTGCGCCGTCACCATCGCCTTGAGCTCTTCACCTTCGGCAATTTGCCCGGCATGATGCACCAGCACGTGCAGCGGGCGGCTGGTATCGGTGTATTTATTCATCAGGCTCACCAGGCGGGTCAAGCTCTTGCGCTTGCCCGGCGCCATACCGAGTGACTTCACCTTGCCGCTGGCACCCACCAGTCCGATCAGGGGTTTCAGGTGCATCACGTTAACCACCGCGGCCGCCTTCGGCGCGCGGCCACCCTTGATGAGGTACTTCAGCGTGTCCAGGGTGGCCACGAAATTCACCCGGGGTATCATGTCATTGGCCACCGCCAAAACCTCGGCCAGAGACTTACCAGCTTTGGCGGCGCGTGCCGCCTCCAGCGCCACCAGGCCGGCGGCGCCAGCGGCCGTCCTGGTATCCACGATCTCCACCGGGAAGTCCGGGTGGGTCGCCTGGAATATCTCCTTGGCTTGAATCGCGGATTGCCCGGTGACGCTCAAATCCCGGGACACCACGATGCAGGCGATGCTGCTCACCGTCTTCGCGAGGTCCTCGAAGTGGGCCACAAAATCACCGGGAATGACGCCGCTGGTGGTCGGCAATTCCTTCAGCGTGGGGAAGATACGATAAAACTCGGTGCCGGTGATTTCGACCTGGTCCCGGTAAGTCTTGCCGTCGATGATGAGCACCACCGGGCCGATGCGAATGTCGTATTCCTTGATTAATTCCGGCGATAGGCAACTGGTGCTGTCGGTAACAATACCAACCTGGGCCATTTCATTTCCTCCCGAATTACGTCCGATACCTAGAGGTTCTAGGGATGGTAGGCGTCCCGGAGGTCTTTGTCAATACTCTAATTAAAGGCGCGTTGGCGACAGAGGGAGAGACACCATGGAACGAGCTTATTCCGACTTCCTGGCGGGTGGTTTCCAGCTCAGGGTCCAGTCCCCGGTGTCATCGTGAGGGTGTTCTGAGAGCACCTTGGCGAGGACGTTCACCGCGTGAAGGTGGGCGTCCTGCTCTTCGGATTGAACCTCGTTGGACCATCGCTGGCCGCAGGTGTTGCATTTCAGATTCAGGGAAAAGCGCATCATGGCACGTTCTCCAGCGCGGCCATCGTGGCCGCTGCCCGCATTATAATGCAGGGCCCTGGCCGGCGCCAAATCCTGGCGCCCGCGCCACCGCCTGAGACGCGTTTTCTTGGGGTGTCCCCATCCCTTTAATCCCCTTTAGGCTAAGGAAGGGATACGGTAATTAAGAGACTTCGTCTCTTTAACTCTTTTCGGGTCGGAGATACGCCCCGCCCGCGCATATTGCTTCAAACACGTTGACGGGGCACGTTTTAGGGGTCGTAGGGTGAATCCCTACTAAAAACGGGTGGCTGGGCGAGAAACAAGGGGTTTCACCGTCTCTGTCAGGAAAACGCCCGCCTAAGCGGCAGTATCCGGCGGGTAGCTGGCAATGACCTCGGTCTTGATGCCACCGCGCTCGTGACAGAAAAGCGCCACCTCGAGCCACTCCGGCTCGGTCAAATCCACCAGGTCATTCAAAACGCGGTTCGCGGCGTGCTCCTGCAAAATACCGACGCTGCGGAAAGAGGTCAGATAATACTTCAGGGACTTCAGCTCAACGAGCTTCTCCCGCGGCAGGTAGTGCAGTTCCAGGGTGGCGAAATCGGGCAGCCCGGTCCAGGGACAGACGAAGGTGAATTCCTCGGTGCGGTAGGTGACCTCGGTGGTGGAACCGGGATAGTCGAAGGCAATCGTCTGCAGGACGGGCCGGTCGATGGCGGCCGGGCTCTCAGTGTCAAAACGTCGTGGGGTGCTTTCTTCGGTCATGCGTCGCCTCCAGAGAATGATTGCGGCAGCGTCACCAGTGCGTCCCGCACCTGGAAAAGTGTCTCGAAGGGGGTGTGCGGCACGTTCTCCCGGCGACAGATCTGCACCAGTTCCCGGCAGGCGAAGACATAGTCCGCGATGCGCGCCGGGAAGATGTCCGAGAGCCCATCCCCAAGGTAGATCAGCTTGCGGCCGGGCCGCCGGTAGGTCTCCATGTGCGTCGTTTTAAAGGCGCTTTCCAGGCGCCCGCCGTCCGGGCCAATGTAACGCACGTCCGGTCCCGCCGCGTCAAAGCGCGTGGTGGCGGCATGCACCGTGATGCCGCTGATACCGGCATCGGCGAGGATAGTGCGAATGTAAAAGTCCAGCCCGTTACTGACGATGACGATCCCGTGCCCCTGCTCCCGGCAATAGGCCACCAACTCCGGGAAACCGGGGCGCAGGCGCACCTTGCCACGGATGAAAGCGGTCAGGGTAGTTTCGTCGGCGCGCACCATGGCGAAGGCGCGGGTATTGAACTCCCCCACCTCCATCTTGCCCGCGCGGTAGTCCGCCAGCATGGCGCGCCAGTCCCCCTCCGCGTATTCGTCAAGGATGTGGAAGGACTGGTCCTCCATGGTGATGGTGCCGTCAAAATCACATTGCAGCAGGAGTTCCGTCAAGTCATGCCCCGGTATCTCGTATCCCGCCTGATTATAGCAAATCCCGCGCCCCGCCGTTTGCCAGGGTCACGCCCGGCGTGGTAAATTTTCGAGGCGCGCGCCCGGGTAGCTCAGTGGCAGAGCAGCGGTTTTGTAAACCGCCGGTCGTCGGTTCGAATCCGACCTCGGGCTCCAGCGGATCACTCCCCGGACTTGTGAAGAGGGGTAAAATTGGGGTAAGATTTAAGGGCGTTTTGGAGAGGTGGCGGAGTGGTTAATCGCAGCAGACTGTAAATCTGCCGCCCGAACGGGCTACGCAGGTTCGAATCCTGCCCTCTCCACCAGAATTAAGAGAACGGCACCCTGACGGGTGCCGTTTTTATAATATTTATCGACAGTTGCATAACGGAGGTCTATATTTACATTGAGGTTGATAACAAATGTACACAGAGGGGAGATACCGTGGCTCATATTGTTAATTTCAAGATTGAAGGTTTGGCGGGCAGAGAAGATGTATTTCAATATGATTTGAATCGTGATGTAAATGTGTTTTTTGGCGAAAGCCTCTTGATTCCCCACCCCCCAAAACTCAGTCTCGCGCACCGGCATCGTTATTAGTCCCGGTACGTTGACGGAACCGGCGAGTTTACTTTCGCTTGAGCTAAATCCGGGGAATACGGTATAATAGAACCCTGGCGCACGCCCTGGTAGCTCAGTTGGTAGAGCACTTCTTTGGTAAAGAAGAGGTCAGCAGTTCGAATCTGCTCCAGGGCTTATTGCAATCACGCTACATGAGTGGTATGCTGTTTTGGTATGTCCCAGTTTTTCCATAAATTGGGCTGATTTTGAGGGGGAACCATGGCGAAACAAAAATTCGAGCGTAATAAGCCACACTGCAACGTGGGCACCATCGGTCACGTAGACCACGGCAAGACCACGCTGACCGCCGCCATCACCCACGTGCTGGCGACGCAGGGTGGGGCCAGCTTCCGCGCCTACGACAGCATTGACAACGCGCCGGAGGAAAAGGCGCGCGGGCTGACCATTGCCATCGCTCACATCGAATATGAGACGGAAAAGCGCCATTACGCCCACATCAAGAACATGATCACCGGTGCCGCCCAGATGGACGGCGCCATCCTGGTGGTCAGCGCGCCGGACGGTCCGATGCCCCAGACTCGCGAGCACATCCTGCTGGCCCGCCAGGTGGAAGTGCCCGCCATCGTGGTGGCGCTGAACAAGATTGACATGCTCGATGACGAAGAGCTGCTGGAACTGGTGGAAATGGAAATGCGGGAGCTGCTCACCAGCTACGGTTTCCCCGGCGACGACATCCCCTTCGTGCGCGTCAGCGCGGTCAAGGCGCTAGAGGGCCCCGGCACCGCGGGAGACCCCTACGCCGACCAGATTATTGAACTGATGAAGGCGGTCGACGAGTATATCCCGACGCCGGAACGCCCCAAGGACCAACCCTTCCTGATGAGCGTTGAGGATGTCTTCTCCATCAAGGGCCGCGGCACCGTCCCCACCGGACGCGTGGAGCGCGGCGTGATCAAGGTTGGCCAGGAGATCGAGATGGTCGGGCTGAGCCACGAGCGCAAGAAGACGGTGGTGACCGGCCTGGAAATGTTCCACAAACTCCTCGACGAGGCGGAACCGGGGGATGCCATCGGGATGCTGCTGCGCGGCGTGGAACGCGGTGACATCGAGCGCGGCATGGTGCTCGCGGCACCCGGCTCGATCAACCCCCACACCGAGTTTTCGGCCCGCGTCTACGTGCTCTCCAAGGAGGAGGGCGGACGCCACACCCCGTTCTTTAACGGCTACAAGCCGCAGTTCTACATCCGCACCACCGATGTTACCGGCTCCGTGGAACTCGCCGAGGGCGTGGAGATGGTGATGCCCGGCGACAACACGGACATGAAAATAACATTGATCTACCCGGTGGCCCTGGAGAAGGGCCTCAGCTTCGCGATTCGCGAGGGTGGACGCACCGTCGGCGCCGGCAACGTCACCCAGATCATAAAGTAAGATGGCGAGAAAAGCAGAAGCGAGGGTCATCATTCACCTGGCCTGTACGGAGTGCCAGGAGAGGACCTATACCACCACCAAGAACCGCAAGAATGACCCAGGGCGCCTGGAGCTGGCAAAGTATTGCCCCCGATGTCGCGCACATAAAACGCACCGGGAGGTCAAGTAACACCGCGCCGCCAGCGGCCGCACGCGACCATGTCTCAGAAAACCATCGCCACCCAGGCCAGGAAGCCCCGCTTCGGAATCATTCGCGGCACCTACAGCGAACTGCGCAAGGTCGTCTGGCTGTCCCGTCGTGAGCTACTCTACCTGACGGGCCTGGTGCTACTGGTGGTGCTCGTCTTCGGTATCGTGCTCGGCGTGCTGGATTACGGCTTCACGCAACTGGTGAACCGGGTCTTCATCGGCTAAGGTGTGAGAGGCACCACGAAACAGGAACAATGAACGAAGTTATCAATATCGAAAAGGTCTGGTACGCGGTGCACACCTATTCCGGCTACGAGGAACGGGTGAAGAAGAACCTGGAGCAGCGTATCAAGTCCCTTGACACCGACGGCGAGATCGACGAGGTGGTGATCCCCACCGAGGAAGAGATCGAGGTCAAAAACGGCCAGCGCCGCACCGTCAACAAGAAGATTTTACCGGGCTACGTGCTGGTGAAGCTACACCTCACCGACGCCAGCTGGATGGTAGTGCGCAACACCCCCGGTGTGACCGGTTTCGTCGGTTCCGGCAACAAGCCGGTACCGCTCAAGGACAAGGAAGTGGCCGTCATCCTGCGCCAGATGGAGGCGGAGGCCCCCAAAGTCAGGGTCGGTTTCCGCAAGGGCCAGTCGGTGCGTGTCAGCGATGGGCCCTTCATCGACTTCGTGGGCATCGTTGACGAGATCGCTCCAGACAAGGGTAAGGTCAGGGTATTACTGACGCTCTTTGGCCGGGAGACCCCGGTGGAACTTGATTTTTTGCAGGTGGATAAGCTCTAGCACCTGAGAACGAGGAGAAATGGCGAAAAAGGTTAAGGCCATCATCAAGCTGCAAATTACCGCCGGCAAGGCCAACCCGGCACCGCCGGTGGGCCCGGCCCTGGGCCAGCACGGCGTCAACATCATGGGTTTCTGCAAGGAGTACAACGAGCGCACCGCCAAGGAAGAGGGCGCCATCGTGCCGGCGGAGATCACCGTCTTTGAGGACCGCAGCTTCACTTTCATCACCAAGACGCCGCCGACCACGGACCTGATCAAGAAGGCGCTGGGGCTGGAACTGGCGAGCAATGCCCCGGGGCGGGAGATCGCCGGTGCGCTGAACACGGCCCAGCTGCGCCAGATTGCGGAGGTCAAGGCCAAGGACCTTAATGCCAATGACATTGAATCCGCGGAACGCATCGTCAGCGGTACCGCGCGCAGTATGGGGATCGGGATCGCAGATGACGCCGCATCCGCGGCACGCATCGCCAGCGAAATCGCGGCCGACGCGGAAAGCGAGGTCAAACAGGACTAGCATGAAACACGGGAAGAAATACAACGGTGCCGTAGCACTCCTCGAAGCGGAAAAGGAATACCCGCCGGAAGAGGCCATCGAGTTGGCCCAGAAAGCGGCCTTCGCCGGCTTCGACGAGACACTGGAACTGCACCTGCGCATGGGGCTGGACCCGCGCAATGCCTCGCAGCAGGTGCGCGGTGTGGCGCTCTTACCGCATGGCCTGGGCAAGCCGGTGCGCCTGGTCGTTTTCGCCGAGGGTGAAGCCGCCATGGTCGCGCAGAACGCCGGCGTTGAATTCGTCGGCGGTGATGACCTGGCGAAGAAGATCGAGGGCGGCTGGCTGGAGTTTGATACCGCCATCGCCACCCCAGACATGATGGGCAAGGTGGGACGGCTGGGCAAGATCCTGGGCCGCCGGGGACTGATGCCCAACCCCAAGGCCGGCACCGTGGTCCAGGGGAATGACCTGGCCCGCGTCATCGAGGAATCACGCAAGGGACGCGTAGAATACAAGCTGGACCGCACCGCGATCATCCACCTGCCGTTAGGCAAGGTCAGCTTCGAGACGCGGCAACTGCTGGAAAACCTGGCCACCGTGGTCGAGGCGGTGGTCAAGGCCAAGCCCGCCGGCATCAAGGGCGTCTACGTACGTTCCGCCACCCTGACCACCACCATGGGGCCCGGCATCAGGCTGGACCTGCGCACCGCGCTGACACTGACCGCGGAATAACAACCGAATATTCGCTCCGGAGACAGCCGGCGCCGCTTGCGGCTTAAAACACGCCCGCCGAGGAGACTGGTTAATACCATGTCCCCGTGCGTGTCCGGCACGGGGTTTTTATTTATATCGATAGGGAGGCAGCTATGCCGAGAGAAGAAAAAGTGGCCCAGGTTAGCGAACTGGCGGAGATCATCAAGGGTTGCACCGTCGGCATCGTCACGGACTACCGCGGCATCACAGCGGCGGAGGCCACCACACTGCGGCGCAAGCTGGGCAAGGCCAAGCTTGAGTTTCGCGTCGTAAAGAACACGCTGGCGCGCTTTGCGGCGCAGCAGGCGGACCTGCCGGAACTGGCGGACCAGTTCAACGGGCCAGTGGCGCTGGTACTCGGCCACGGGGACGAGGCGGCCGCCGCCCGCGCCATCGACGAGTACATCAGCAGCACTAAATCGATCATTTCCATCAGGGGCGGCTTCATCGCCGACCACATGCTCAGCGCCGAAGAGGTCACGGCGCTCTCCAAGTTACCGTCGCGAGAGGTCATGCTGGCCCGCGTCGTCGGCGGTATCCAGGCGCCCATCACCGGGCTGGTAAATACCCTGGCCGGGCCGTTACGCGGACTCGTCACGGTGCTCAAT
>CAZPSW010000064.1:0-7975 GCA_964589255.1 uncultured Dehalococcoidales bacterium | reverse complement strand
ATGAAGGCCGTCTGGAAGAACTTCGAGGATCCCGAAGACCCGAACAAGGGGATCTTCATCAACTGCCCCATCGGCTGGCAGTGTGAAAGGATTAACGAGATCAAGATGGAGGCCTATGGGTTGACCGAGATGTACACCGTGGTACAGCCGGGCTCCGGCGGCGCCCTCGACGCCACCCTGGACGGCGCGCAGAAGAAGAAGCAGCACGTCTTCGGCTACTACTGGTCCCCCACCGCGCTGATGGGCCAGTATGAATGGGTGGTGCTCGAAGAACCGGCATACAGCCAGGCCGTCTGGGACAAGGTCGCGGCGGCACAGGTGGACGATTCCCTGAGACCGATCGACGAGGCCTGCGCCTACGAGGTGCTGCCGGTTGATGTCGGCGTCAACATCAACCTGCGCCAGAACGCCCCGGACGTAGTGGCGGTGCTGGAGAAAATGACCATCGGCGTACAGCCGATCAACGTCACCGCCGCCTGGGTGGTGCAGAACGAGGTTCAGGACTACAAGAAAGCGGCCATTTACTACCTGCAGAACTACGAAGATAAGTGGAAGACCTGGGTTACCAGTGACGCCTACGACAAGATCAAGGCGGCCATGGCCGCGGAATAACACCCCGGTAACCGAAAATCAGCAAATCGCCCCCCGTCGTGCTTCAAGCGCGGCGGGGGGCGATTCGTTTCCGGAAAGAACGGGTTCCGCGAAGACCGGGTGCCCTAACCGTCTCGGCGGCGGCCCAGCAGCGGGATGATGAGGAGCAGGCAGCCAAAGAGGAAGATGACGCTGGCCGCCAACGCCAGCCAGTCACCGGAACGCAGGTTGGCGGCGATAAATAATCCGGCACAGACGACGAAGCCGATCCAGCCCCAGAGGTTAAAGCGACGTTCCCGCTGTTCTTCAGAACCCATCGCCCACAGGATACCACAGGTAGCGCCGCGTGGGGCAAATCATGTTGCACCACGGCGCGCCGGCCTGCTAGCATTGGCGCATGGCGCCAGAATTTTACGATTTTGACATCCCGGTGACGCGGATCGGCACCAATTCCATCAAGTGGGACTGCGCCGCGGAGTTCCTTGGCGCCCCGGACCTGATCCCGCTCTGGGTGGCGGACATGGACTTCCGCGCCCCGGACTGCATCACGGAGGCCGTGCGTCACGTCGCGGAGCACGGCATCTTCGGCTACGCGGGCATCCCGGATTCTTACTATGACGCCCTGCGTGACTGGATGCGCCGGCGTCACGGCTGGGAGATTGAGCAGGACTGGGTGGTCTACACGCCTGGGGTGGTGGCCGCCGTCAGCCTG
The DNA here is from genome assembly GCA_964589255.1 of uncultured Dehalococcoidales bacterium. GTDB lineage: Bacteria > Chloroflexota > Dehalococcoidia > Dehalococcoidales > SURF-40 > CAZPSW01. The sequence goes on along the minus strand of CAZPSW010000064.1, from coordinate 6,672 downwards.
CTGGTGCAGACCTTCTCCGCGCCCGGTGACGAGATCATTTTACAGACCCCGGCCTACCACCCGTTCTTCAACGCCGTGAAGGGCAACCGGCGGTGCGTGCTGGAGAACCCGTTTCGTATTTCCGAAGGCCGTTTCCTGATGGACCTTGATGACCTGGCGGGGAAGATTGGCCCACGCACCAAGATGCTGCTCCTGTGCAGCCCGCAGAACCCCGGCGGGCGCGTCTGGAGCCGGGCGGAACTGGTGGCCATCGGCAACCTCTGCCTGGAAAGCGGTATCCTGGTTGTCTCCGACGAGATTCATTCGGACCTGGTCTACCCCCCGGCGCGGCACCAGCCCTTCGCCGCCATCTCCACCACGTTCCGGGATAACGCCATCACCTGCACCGGCGTCAGTAAGACCTTCAACCTGCCCGGCCTCCAGGTCTCCAACATCATGATCCCGGACAAGCGGCGGCGGGAGCGTTTCCAGCGCACCTTACGCAACTGCGGGCTGGGTGGGCCCAACGTCGTCGGTATCGCCGCCACCGAGGCCGCCTACCGTGGCGGCGCGGACTGGCTGGAGGCAGTGCTCCGCTACCTCGGGGATAACATCGCCCACGTCACGGAGTTCATCGCGGCGCGCCTGCCGGAGATAAAGGTGATGGTGCCCGAAGGCACTTATCTTATCTGGCTGGACTGTCGCGGCCTGCCGCTGGCACCCGAAGACATCCACCGATTCATGCTGCACCAGGCCGGGGTGGGGCTTCAGGACGGCGCCGTTTTCGGTGGGCCGGAAGTCGGTTTCGAGCGGCTCAATGCGGCCTGCGCGCGGGCTCTTTTGACGACTGCCCTGGAGCGGCTGGAAAAGGCCGTCGCCGGGTTGCGAGATACGGGGTGATTTCCCCAAGGACTTAATCAGCTTGATGCGCACATAAGACAAGCACTCCGTCTGCACACTTTCTCCATAAATATCGCCTATACTGGGCTCAGGGAAAAAAGGAGGCCAACCAATGAACTTGAAACGCACCAAACTCGTCACCATCGCCCTCGCCTTCGTGATGGTGGCATCCGCCATCAGCGGCGGCCTGGTGCTGGCGGACAACCCGCCGGACGGTGCCGCCCAGCCCGGAAACTCCCGGTTCGACCAGCGCCAGCACCGTAACGCCGGCAACGGAGAAATCCTGACCGAACTCCTAGGCCTGACGACGGAGGATATCCGGACGCAGCGCGCCGATGGGCTGAGCCTGGTACAGATCGCCGAGAGCGTCGGCGTCAGCGAAGCGGAACTGGTGGCCGCGCTGACCCAGGGTGTGACCGAGCGCCTGACCCAGGCTGTCATTGACGGTAAGATCACCCAGGAACAGGCGGACACACTGCTGGACCGGGCCGTGGTGCGCACCACCGAAATGGTGAACAACACGGAGCCACGCCAGCCACGCCCCCGCCAGCAGAGGCCGAACCAGCGTCAATTCGGGCGTTCCGGCGGCAATGGCGGCGGCAGTGACGACGACGGTTCCCCCCAGCGCCAGCAGCGGCCGAACCAGCGTCAATTCGGGCGCTTCGGCGGCAACGGAGAAACCCTGACCGAACTCCTGGGCCTGACGACGGAGGATATCCGGACGCAGCGCGCCGATGGGCTGAGCCTGGTACAGATCGCCGAGAGCGTCGGCGTCAGCGAAGCGGAACTGGTGGCCGCGCTGACCCAGGGTGTGACCGAGCGCCTGACCCAGGCTGTCATTGACGGTAAGATCACCCAGGAACAGGCGGACACACTGCTGGACCGGGCCGTGGTGCGCACCACCGAAATGGTGAACAACACGGAGCCACGCCAGCCACGCCCCCGCCAGCAGAGGCCGAACCAGCGTCAATTCGGGCGTTCCGGCGGCAATGGCGGCGGCAATAGTGGCGGCACCCCCGCCGGGCTCTCCGGCTAAAAACACCGGTACCTTACCGTGAAGCGAGGGGTAGCGCGGGCTACCCCTCGCCGTTTCACAATCCGGGCGCTTCTGATAACATTGTGGCACAGGTTCGAAATGACGGCAAAACACATCCTGGTAGTTGATGACGAAAAGCAGATCGTGGAGATTGTGCGGGCCTATCTGACGCGTGATGGCTACCACGTGACCGAGGCCCATGACGGCCCCGGCGCGCTGGAAAAGGCGCGGCGCGAAAGCCCGGACCTGGTGGTGCTGGACCTGATGCTGCCCGGTCTCTCCGGCTGGGATGTCTGCCGCCAGTTACGCCGCGAATCCAGCGTACCGATCTTGATGCTGACCGCCCGTGACGAGGTCCCGGACCGCATCGTGGGACTGGAACTCGGCGCCGACGACTATCTCAGTAAACCATTCGACCCCCGGGAACTGGTGGCGCGGGTGCGCGCCGTGCTGCGCCGCGGGGAACCGGACAGCGATAGTCTTGAGGTCATCAATTATGGGGACCTGCGCGTGGCACCGGCCACCCGTGGCGTCAGCGTGGCGAGCCGCGCGGTGGAACTCACCGCCACCGAGTTTGACCTGCTGGCGTTACTGGTGCGCCACCCGGGCCGGGTCTTCAGCCGGGGGCAGCTGCTGGACCGCCTCCAGGGGGACGATTACGAGGGCTATGAACGCACCATCGACTCCCACGTCAAGAACCTGCGCAAAAAGATCGAGCCGGAACCGGTGAGGCCACGTTTCATCACCACCGTCCACGGTGTCGGCTACCGGTTGGAGACAGTCGACGATGCGTAGCCTGACCTGGCGCCTCAGCGCGGCGCTGCTGCTGGTGGTGTTCGTGTCGGTAGGCGTGATGGCGCTGCTCACCAACTGGGGTACCAGCCGCGAGTTCCAGCAGTACGTCAGCACCGGCAACCACGTCATGGAACAGCGCGCCGCCGCCAGCCTGGCCCAGTATTACGAGCAGACGCGGAGCTGGGACAAGGTGCAGGCGGTGCTGAACCGCTTTATCATGATGCGCAAGGGCCGGTTCATCCTCGCCGATGCGTCGGGCCGAGTAGTGGCTGATTCGGACAATGAACTGCTGGGCCGGGCGGTAAGCGGCCTCGGCCTGCCGGAAGGCACACCGGTAATCAGCGCCAGGCAGCGCGTGGGCACCATCTTCATGGTGGCGCCCGCCCCGGCGCAAAACCGTCTGGAGCAGAATTTCCTGTCCCGCGCCAACCATTCTCTCTGGATCGCCGGTCTGGTGGCCGCCGCGGTGGCGCTGTTGGGGGGTTTCCTGCTGACGCGGCAGATCATCCGCCCGGTACGCGCCCTGACGCGGGGCGCCCGTGAGATCGCTGGCGGTGATTTCGGTCACCGCGTTTCTGTGAACTCCGGCGGGGAGGTCGGGGAACTGGCGGAAACCTTCAACCAGATGGCCGCTAGCCTGGAACAAGAGGAACAGTCCCGCCGCCGCCTGACCGCCGACATCGCCCACGAACTGCGCACCCCGCTGACGGTGATACAGGGCATGGTGGGCGGCATCCGGGACGGGGTCTTTCCCGCCGACACGGAACACTTGAGCGCCATCGAGGCACAGTCCGAGCTGCTGACGCGTCTGATCAGCGACCTGTGGGAGATATCACTGGCGGAATCAGGTCGCCTGCGGCTGGAACTGGGGCAGACGGACCTGGTGGAACTGGCGCGGCGCGCCCTGCGCCACGCGGTGCCCCAGGCACAGACCGCCGGTATCCGGACCAGTTTCGAGTCCACCCTGGAAGCTTTACCGGCCAGCGTTGACGCGGCTCGGCTGGGGCAGGTGGTGGGGAACCTCATCACCAACGCCATGCGCCACACCCCGGAGGGCGGCCAGATCAGGGTCAGCGTCAGCCGGGTGGCCGCTGAAGAGAGCGCGAAACCGCATTCCAGCAGCGCGGTGATCAGCGTCCGGGACACCGGGGAGGGCATCCCCGCGGAACACCTGCCGCACATCTTTGACCGGTTTTACCGCGTTGATGACGCCCGCGCCCGCGGCCAGGGCGGGGTGGGGCTGGGTCTGGCGATCGTGAAACAGATCGTGGCGGCGCACGGCGGACAGGTCCGGGCGGAGAGTCAGCCGGGACGTGGGAGCACCTTCAGCATCGAGCTGCCGCTGGACGCTTAAGGCTAGGCGCGGCTCTCGTCAGGTACGATCAGCCACATCACGATGTAGGCCCAGAATCCGGCCGTGCCGAAAATCAGCGCCAGCACCGCCAGCACCCGGATCAGCACCGGGTCACGGTCGAAATATTCCGCCAACCCGCCGCAAACACCACCGAGCATACGGTTGCTGCGGCTGCGGTAAAGCTTTTTCGCCATCTTATTTCTCCCGAATCTGATTGTTTGGTGCCGCGCCACGGGCGCCGGTCCCGAACTGGTATGGGAGGCCTCGGATGCGGGCATTATACCAGAGGTTAGCGGCCCGCTCCCACTGGAAACGCTGGTCCAGGCAGACCTCCCCGACCCTGATCTCGGCGCTGACCTCGAGCCTCGCCGCGACGGCGTTCAGGACGTGGCGCCAGACCCGCCCCTGCGTTCTGGTGCCACTAAGACGAAAGGCCAGTTCGTAGAGGGGGTCACCGGCCCGCGCCAGCCCCTGTATTTGTAACACGCGGTTGCCGCCGTCTTCGTAAGCGGCGAAGGTGGTCCAGCCGCTGCGGGGATGGTCCTGCGGCGTAATGAAGGTGAAGGCGCGCGCGTCGGCGTAGATCACCTGGACACCGGTGGCAACGACGCCACCCCAGGCCGAAACGTCAGTCAGCACCACCGCGCCGGGCCGGATACCGCCCGGCGGCAGGAAGGACCGGTTCTGCGGCGGCAGCAAAGCGGGGCGTTGGCTCAGCCGCCTTTCGGCTCCGCCGTCAGCGGCGTCACCCGCGCCGGCGTCACCGGCCCCGAAGGCGGTTCGTGACCGACGCGGCGTGTCGAAAGGGCGAACCAGAGGGCGGCGATGGTCACCACCGCGGCGCCCATGTAGAAGACGCTGCCGATGCCCTGCCAGTCATACATCAGGCCCGCCAGGAGCGGCCCGATGGCCATACCGATACTCATCGCGGTGGCCATCAGGGACATCACCTGGCCCATGCCGTGGCGGCGGCCCACCTGCAGAATCATCGCCGAAGACGCCGGGGTGCTCACCGCTACGCGCACCCCGGCCACCGCGGTGATGGCCATCAGGTGCCACCATTCCCCGGCCAGCGGCGTCGCCACCAGGTAGAATACCTGGAAGAGGCAGGCGTAGACCACCACCATGCGCCGGTTCACCCGGACGCGGTCCATGAAGCGTCCGGTGAAGGCCTGGAGCACCGAGGTGACGACGGCATTGGTGGTCACCAGCAGTCCGATCTGGGTGCCGTCAAGCCCCATGTGAATACCGGCCAGCACCGGCAGCATGGTGAACCAGGCGCGGCGTCCGATGGCCTCCAGGATGCGGTAGCCGAAAAGCCCGCGGAAGATCTGGCTCTGGAGCAGTTTCCGGAAGTCCGGCCGCGGGCGTGACTCAGCGCGTTCGCGTTCCTGCTTCAGGTTGGGTAGCAGGGCCCAGGTGAGGCACATCGCCACCAGGCAGATGGCCCCCATACTGCCGAAAACGGCCACCATGCCGGTATTCACACCGAGCACCGGCGGCAGCGGCGAGAGGTTGTCGTAAAGCAGCCCGCCAATGACCGGCCCCAGCCCCAACCCGGCCAGGAAAGCGGTGTTGAAATATCCCATCCAGGTGGCTTCTTCACCCTTGGGTGTGAGGTCCCCGACGTAGGCGCGGGCGACCGGCATGATCATCCCCGCGGCGATCCCGTGCAGCAGCCGCACCAGGCTCAACTGATAAACATCCTGGGCCCAGATGTAGGCGAACGAAAGCATGGTGCAAAGGACCAGCCCCATGGTCATGAAGAACTTGCGCCCCAGCCGGTCCGAAAAACGGCCGATGAACGGCATCGCCACGGCGCGGGAGAAAGAGTAGCTGGCCACAATGATGCCGATCCAGGTCCCGGTGGCTCCCATCTCCCTGGCGTAGACCGGCAGCAGCGGCATGATGATGCCGGTGCCGATCATGGCGGCAAAACAGGTCAGCGCCAGGACAGGGAAGACTTTACGTATCACGGGTGATTCCCCGGAGCGTGTCGGCGTGGTGCGGGAGATGGCGATAGAGAACTTTTTTCACGCGTGGCGGTTTTTCGGTGGGCTGGCCCATTTTAGCACACCGGGGCGGCAGCGTAAAACCGCGGCGCCGCCCCGGCCGCGCCTCGCAGTTGGTTAACCCAATCCGGGTCCGGAACCAACCGCGTGCTCTATTTCAGGAAATCCTCGGCCACCAGGTACTCGCGTGCCACGTCGGTGGCGTTCTGTCCCTCGTGCGCGATCTTGCCGTTGAGCCGTTGTAGTGTCACCAGGTCCAGCGTGGCGAAGACCGGGTTCAGGATGTCCGCCAGCTCGGGGTATTTCTCGAAGACCTCACCGCGCACGATCGGTGCCGGTTCGTAGACCGGCTGCGCGCCGCGCGGGTCGGAAAGTACCACCAGATCCAGCGCCGCCAGGCTGCCGTCGGTACCGTACGCCATGCCCGCGTTGACGCCGTCGGTGGCGTTATAGACGGCCTGCTCGGTAACGGCGGTATCGCCGCTGGAAAGGGTCACCAACTGGTCCTCGGTCAGGCTGAAGCCGTATGCCGTCTGGAACGAGGGCAGTGCCGCCGCGCTGGTGACGAACTCGCTGGAACCGACCAGTTTCACTTC
>CAZPSW010000063.1:0-7980 GCA_964589255.1 uncultured Dehalococcoidales bacterium | reverse complement strand
CAGCCGGATCCGGCTGCGGCTGGAGTTCGACCAAGACCTCCCCCCGGAGTACGACTTCCTGAAGGCCCTCCGCCTGGCCAAATCCCTCCGCCCCTGCCTGAACTTCCTGCTCGGGACCGAGGGGCGGGTCTTCGAGTTCGGCTGCGACTACCACGCGGCCTTCTTCTGCTTCCAGAAGGCGAACGCGACGGCGAAGGCGACGCAACCGTGTGCCTGGGCGCAGGCCACGTCCCGCGCTGAGTCCCCGATAATAACCACTTCAGAACCGGAAAAATCACGCCCCGCGTCCTTTGACGCGGCGCGAATCAAGTGACGCACCATAGCCGCGCGGCTAGGGTACTCGGTGCCGAAGAAAGATTGCCGGAAGTACCCCTCCAGGTTGGCCGCGGTGAGCATTTGTTCCGCCACCCGCCGGGAATCCCCGGTGTAGAGCACCAGGTAATCGCCCTCACCATGTAACGCCTGGAGTAGCGGCACCACGCCGGGTAAAAGGTAAGGCGTCGGGTCCGGCGGGTAACCGGCCACAAAATTATCTCCATAGCGGCGCAGCAGGTCCTGGCGGCGGGGCGTAAAATCCGCGTCCGGAACCCCGTGGATACGGGCCAGTTCCGTAAAGCTCTCCAACAGGCTGCGCCCTGCGAAATCAAGCTGCTTCAGGCTGACGCCATCCGCTCCGAAGAATTCTTTAAAGGCCCGCGCCACCGCGCCGTCATGCACCTCGAAGCAATCGACCAGGGTCTGGTCCAGGTCAAAGACAACCAGCATCAGTCACGTTCGCCGGTGACCAGGGTGCGCCCCGCCCGGGTGGCCTTGTCCATCTCCTGGGGAAAGCGCTGCAGCACCGCCCGGCCATCGGTATCGAGGCCGCTGAGCATACCCACCACGCCGCAGGCGCCGAGCACCTCCACCACCTGCAAATTACGGAAGTTCATCTTGGTGATGACGTTCTCCAGGATATGGTCGTAGGTACCGGTATCAAGGTAGCCCCAGGTGCCGATCACCATGCCCCGCGTGGGCGGGTTCTTCACCGCCCGGGTGCAGAGTTCGTAGCGGTCCCAGCGCTCCATGAAGCTGCCCAGCAGACTGCTCTCCCAGCCGTTATAGATGGGAAAACCGATGATTACGGCATCCGCCGCCACGATCTTGTCGTAAACCGCGGCGATGTCGTCTTCAAGGCGGCAGTCGCCCTTGTGCTGGGCGTCCTCGCAGCCGGTGGAGTATTCGCAATACGGCAGTTTCAAATCAGCGATCTTCTCTTTGGCCACGAAATAGTCCCGCTGGATCAGGGTGTTGACGCAGGATTTGATCGTCAGTTCCCGCAGGCTGACCTTGGCCCCCATGGCCCCGGCGGCGGTGGCGCCGGCCAGGGCGGCGTCGATCAGGCTGTCAGAGTTGCCGCCGGCGCGTGGACTGGCGCTGATGCCGAGCACCGTCATCTCGCTGGCCGGCTTATCCGGTGCGGGCGCGCTGTAGTCCCAGCGTAACACCCGCCGTTCCGCGCCGTAATAAGAATCCAGGTCCAGATAGGTGGCCTTGACGGCATTACGGTCCGGCGGGTTGTCCAGCGCCTTGAAACGGGGCACGTAGCCGGGGTGGAGCACGAACTTGGCGGCCTCGATCACAGCGGCGCGGTCAATCACGGTGCTGCCGCGCTCCAGCGCCAACAGACCCGCCAGGCGGGTTATTTTCTCACGCCGTCTGGGGTGCAGGATCGGGGGGAACCAGCCAACGATGCTGCCGAGGGCCTTTTGTGCTTCTGCATTAACTGCGGCTGTCACGAAGAGATGCCTCCTGCCTCATAATGGGAACCCTCATTGATTATGCGGCATGGGACATGCCCGGCTCAAGCCGGTGGCCGCGTCGCCGCCTTCAGTTCGCAGATGAAACCAGTCAGTTCGGCGCGTCCGGCGGGGGTCTCCGAGAGCTTCACGATGCGGCTGCCCACGATGACGCCATCGGCATGGCGCGCCACCCCCCGTACCTGCTCCGGCCCGGAGATGCCGAAACCGACGCAGACCGGCTTGTCCGTGGCGGCGCGCACCCGCGCCACCAGTTCCGCGATGTCCACCGCCAGTGCCTCCCGCGCGCCGGTGACGCCGGTCACCGAGACCATGTAAATAAAGCCGCTGGCATGGGCCGCCACCCGGGCGATGCGGTCCGCATTGCTGTTGGGCGCCAGCAGGTAGATCATGTCCAGCCCCTGCGCGCGGCAGAGGTCTTCCAGTTCCCCGCCCTCCTCCGGCGGCAGGTCCGGCACGATGATGCCGTCCGCCCCTGCTGCCGCGGCGTCTCGGGTGAAGGCCGCCAGCCCATAACGCAATACCGGGTTGTAGTAAGTCATGAAAACGAGAGGCGTTTCCATCTCTCGGCGCAGGCGCGCAGCCAGTTCCAGGCAGGTAGCCACCGTGACGCCCTGTTCCAGGGCGCGGAAGCTGGCCTGCTGGATGGTGGCTCCATCGGCGAGGGGATCAGAGAAGGGAATGCCCAGTTCGATAACGTCGGCGCCGCCAGCCGCCAGGTGGCGTGCCGTCTCCAGGCTGGCATCAAGGTCAGGATAGCCCACCGTAAGGTAGGCCACCAGCGCCTTGTCCGGTTTTCCGAAGGCCGCTGCCAGCCGCGTCATAAGTTCTCCCCCAGTGCCGGCATCACGATGTCCATGTCCTTGTCACCGCGCCCGCTGACGTTGATCACCAGAATGCTACCGGTGCTCATTTCCTTTGCCAGTTGCGCCGCGTGCCAGACGGCGTGGGACGTTTCCAGCGCCGGCACGATGCCCTCGGTGCGGCTAAGCAGTTTGAACCCTTCAAGCGCCTCGGTATCGGTCGCCGCGACGTACTCGGCACGGCTTGAATCCTTGAGAAAGCTGTGCTCCGGCCCGACGCCGGGATAGTCCAGCCCGGCGGAAACGCTGTGTGTCTCCAGCACCTGCCCGGCGGCGTCCTGGAGCAGGTAAGAACGCGCCCCGTGCAGCACGCCGACCTCGCCCCCCAGCAGGGTGGCGGCGTGGGCGCCGCTTTCCAGGCCATGTCCCGCCGCCTCAACGCCGACCAGTCTGACCCCGGCGTCTTCCAGCAGCGGGTGGAAGATACCGATGGCATTGGAGCCGCCGCCAACGCAGGCCACCACGCAATCCGGCAATTTTCCGGTGGCCACAAGGCATTGCTGCCGCGTTTCTTTACCGATTACGGATTGAAAGTCCCGCACCAGGCGCGGGTACGGCGAAGGGCCGACCGCGGAACCAAGCAGATAGTGCGTTTCCGAGACGTTAGTCACCCAGTCCCGTATGGCCTCGTTGATGGCGTCCTTCAGGGTACGGCTGCCGCTGGCCACCGGCCTCACCGCGGCGCCCATGAGGCGCATGCGGAAGACGTTCAGCGCCTGGCGCGTGACGTCGATCTCCCCCATGTAGACGACGCACTCCAGGCCCAGTTTGGCGCAGACGGCGGCGGTGGCCACCCCGTGCTGCCCGGCCCCAGTCTCGGCGACGATACGAGGTTTGCCCATGCGCCGCGCCAGCAGGCCCTGGCCCAGTGCGTTGTTGATCTTGTGGGCGCCGGTGTGGGCCAGGTCCTCCCTTTTCAAATAGATGCGCGCGCCGCCGCATTCTTCGGACAGGTGCGCCGCGTAATAAAGCGGCGTGGGCCGTCCCGCATAGTCCCGGCAGAGGGCCGCGAATTCGTCCCAGAAAGCGGTATCAGCGGACAGCCCGTCATAGACCCGGGCCAGCTCGTCGAGCGCCGGCACCAGTGTTTCCGGTACGTAACGCCCGCCGTAATCCCCGAAATAACCCCGTGCGTCAGGTTGCATCTGCCTGCCTCACTGCCCGGACGAAGGCCCGGATCTTAGCGATATCCTTGCGCCCGTCCGTTTCCACCCCGGAGGAAACGTCGACGCCGTATGGGTTGAGTTTTCTGACCGCCCGAGCCACATTTTGCGGGTTCAGCCCGCCGGCCAGTATCACCGGAGCCCGGCGCGCCGCGGTGATGGCCGCGGTAGGGTCAAAGGATACCCCGCTGCCACCGTAGACCCCGGCGGCGGCGGTGTCCAGCAGCCAGAGCACGTCTTTACCGACCAGGGCGCCCGCGGCGGCGGCCAACCGCCCCGCCACGGAGGCCGCGGTATCGCTGGCGGAGACGCGAATTACCCTGATCAACGGTTTCTCGATGGCGGCGCAGATGGCGGCGTCTTCGTCCCCGCTGAGCTGCACCCGGTCCAGTCCGATCTCGGCGGCCAAACGGTTGACGGTGCGCGCGTCATCGTTCACGAAAACGCCGACCAGTTGCGTTCCTACGTCTTGCGCCCGCACCGCCCGCGCGATCTCGACGCCCCGCTCGGGCGTGACGCGGCGGGGGCTCGGCGCCAGCACCAGGCCGATGCAGTCCGCGCCGGCGCGCGCCGCGGCCACCGCATGGGCCGGTTCGGAGAGGCCGCAGATCTTCACCCGCGTCATAACAGCTCCCGTATCTTGGCGCCAATGTCCGGCGCCCGCATCAGGGTCTCCCCGATCAGTACCGCATTCACCCCGAGACCCTCCAGCCATTTGATGTCCTCGCGGGTGCGGATGCCGCTTTCACTGACCAGGACGCGTTCCGGCGGCACCAGCGGGCGCAATTTCCCGGTCACCGCCAGGTCCACCTTGAAGGTCAACAGGTCCCGGTTGTTGATGCCGATGATCTCGGCACCGGCGACCACCGCCGTCTCGGCTTGGGGCGCGTCATGTGCCTCCACCAGGGCCGCCAGGCCAAGCTCACGCGTCACCGCGAGGAGTTCCCCGAGCCGTTGCGGCGTTAATATCGCCACGATCAATAACACCGCGTCGGCGCCAAAGGCACGCGCCTCGTAAATCTGGTAGGCGTCGGTAATGAAATCCTTGCGCAGCAGCGGTGGCCCCGCCTCACCGAGCGTCTGGCGCACCAACCGCAAGTGGGCCAGGCTGCCCTTGAAATAACGCGGTTCCGTGAGCACCGAAAGCGCGTTGGCCCCATTCGCGGCGTAGGTCAGGGCGATGGCGGCGGGGTCAAAGTCCTTTTTGATGACGCCCGCCGAGGGTGAGGCCTGCTTCACTTCGGCGATCAGGCCCAGACCGTCGGCGCGCAGCACCGCCGCGAAGTCCCGCGGCACCGGCTGCGCCAACGCCAACTTCCGGACCTCCGCCAGTGGCAGGTTTTGACGCTTGAGAACAAGCTCCGCGGTATTGTCCCGCACAATATCATCCAGTATCATGCGGCCACATCTTTCAGGCTCAGGCTGAGGCGCACCAGATGTTCCAGCGTCTTCTGCGCTTTACCCGTATCGACCGCCTCCGCGGCCCGCGTCACGCCCTGTTTCAGGTCCGCCGCCACGCCCGCCAGCAGCAGTACTGCGGCGGCATTGATCAGCACCACGCTACGCGGCGCGCCCAGCGCCCCCTGAAACACTTCCCGGATGATGGCCACGTTGTCGGCCAGGCTGCCACCGGCCAGCGCCCCCGGCCGTGCCCGCGTCAGGCCCGCGTCCTCCGGGGCGATAGTGTACTCCCTGACCCGGCCATCTTTTAATTCACTGACCGATGTTTCGGCGCAAACGGTGATCTCATCGAGGCCATCGGCGCCGTGCACCACCAGCGCCCGTTCCGTGCCCAGCGCGCCCAGTACCGCGGCCATCTTCGGCGCCAGCGCCGCGTCTGCCACGCCAAGCAGCTGCGCCCGGGCCCCAGCGGGGTTGGTCAGCGGGCCCAGGATGTTGAAAACGGTGCGGATGCCGATCTCCCGCCTAGTGGGCCCGGCGTGTTTCATGGCCGGGTGAAAGAGCGGCGCGAACATGTTGCCGATGCCCACCTGCTCCAGGCAGCGCGCCACTCCGGCACCGTCAAGCTCAATGTTGACGCCCAGCGCCTCGAGTACGTCGGCGCTGCCGCAGCGGCTACTCATGGCGCGGTTGCCGTGCTTCGCCACCACCGCCCCGGCGGCGGCCGCCACCAGGGCCGCGGCGGTGGATATATTGAAGGTGCCCGTGCCGTCACCACCGGTGCCGCAGCTGTCCACCACCGCCAGTGTGGTCTCCACCTTGACCGCATTAGCACGCATGGTGCGCGCCAAGCCGGTGACCTCCGCCACCGTTTCCCCTTTCATGCGCAGCGCCGTGACGAAGGCCCCGATCTGGGCCGGCGTGGCCTCATCGGACATGATGTCCGTCATCACCGCCGCCGCTTCGTCCTCGGTCAGGGATTTACCGTCAACCAGACCCGCGATCGCCTGCTTTATCATGGAATTTGCTCCAGGAAATTTTTCAGTATCTCTTTACCACAATCGGTCATGAAGGACTCGGGGTGGAACTGAATGCCCAGCGCCCCATATTCGCGGTGCTTCAGGCCCATCACCAGGCCGTCATCCGTCCAGGCGGTGACCTCGAGAGTCTCCGGCAGGGTATCCCGGAAGACGGTCAGGGAATGGTAGCGGATGGCGCTGAAGGGGTTCGGCAGGCCCTGGAAAAGACCATCACCATTATGGTGTACCGCCGAGGATTTGCCGTGCATAATGGTGGGCGCGCGCCCCACCACCGCGCCGAAACCGACGCCGAGGCATTGGTGCCCCAGGCAGACGCCGAGCAGCGGCAGTCTGGGCCCGAAACGGCGCACCACCTCGATGGAAATACCCGCGTCCCGCGGCTGGCCCGGCCCCGGTGAGATCACGATGCCGGATGGGGTCAGTGCCTCGATCTCTTCCAGGGTGATCTTGTCGTTACGCACCACGCGCACCGCCGCCCCCAGTTCCGCAAAGTACTGGTAGAGGTTGTAGGTGAAAGAATCGTAATTATCAATCAGCAGCAGCAAGGTCTGTCCCCCCGCCGTTTCTTTCCGCCTGCTCGGTGGCTTTTAGCAGCGCCCGCGCTTTGTTCAGCGTTTCCTGGAACTCTTTCTCCGGGACGGAGTCGTAGACCACCCCGCAGCCTGCCTGGACGTAGGCCACGCCGTCCTTGAGCACCATGGTGCGGATCGCGATCGCCATGTCCATGTTGCCGGAGAAAGAGAAATAACCGACCGCCCCGGCATAAACCCCGCGCTGTTCGGATTCCAATTCCGCGACGATCTCCATGGCGCGTATCTTGGGCGCGCCGGAGACGGTGCCCGCCGGGAAGCAGGCCGCCAGCGCGTCGTAGACGCCGAGGTCCGCACGCATCTCCCCCTGGACGTGGGTCACCATGTGCATCACGTGGGAATAACGCTCGGTGTCCATCAGTTCGCTGACGGCGACGCTGCCCGCGGTGGCCACCCGGCCAATGTCATTGCGCCCCAGGTCCACCAGCATTATGTGTTCCGCGCGTTCTTTCTCGTCGGCGCGTAATTCGTTCTCCAACGCCAGGTCTTCGGCGGGGGTCTGCCCGCGGGGGCGGGTACCCGCCAGCGGCCGCGTCATCACGGCGCCGTCCTCAACCCGCACCAGCATTTCCGGCGAAGCGCCGATGATCTGGAAGTCCTGGAAATCAAGGTAGAACATGTAGGGCGAGGGGTTGACGCTGCGCAGCGCCCGGTAGATATCGAAGGGTGCCGCCGTGGTGGGGCGTGTCAGGCGCTGTGAAAGCACTACCTGGATCGCCTCACCGGCGGTGATGTACTCTTTGATGCGGTTGACCCCCGCTTCGAACTGGGGCTGGGTGAAAGTGGAGGTCATCACCGGCTCGGTTGCTGCCACCGCCGGGGCCGGGCGCGACGCCTGCGGCAGCGGCTGGCGCAGCCGGGCCACCATCTCCTCGATGCGCGCCGTGGCGCGCTGGTATGACGCCGTCACATCATCTTCGGGCCGCACGTGGCAGACCACCTTGATGGTGTGTGTGACATGGTCAAAGACGAGCATGGTGTCCACGAACATAAACAGCGCTTCGGGGAGTCCCAGTGGGTCGCTCGCCGGCGACGGCAGCTCCTCGAAGCGAGTCGCCACTTCATAAGCTAGGTAGCCCACGGCGCCGCCGCAAAACCGGGGGAGGTTGCCAACCGGCACCAGT
>CAZPSW010000062.1:0-8126 GCA_964589255.1 uncultured Dehalococcoidales bacterium | reverse complement strand
CCGGCTCCGCCGCCTGCGCCGCCCCTCCGCCGCACCGCGACGGCCACGTCTACGCCTTCTGCGAGGGGGCCGAGAAGTTCGCCAATATCATGCTCGACCCGCGGGTGGCGCTGGCCTTTTACCGGATTCCGCAAAAGGACGGTTTCCAGGCCAGCGGCAGCGCCACCGTGGTCTACCCCGGCACCGAGGCCTACCGCGAACTCTGCGCCCGGCTGGGGCGGGACCACGAGCGGTTGAGTTCCCTGCCCTTCGCCCTCAACGGGCTGGTAATCCGGCTGCACAAAGCGGAATACTACAGCGCCGCGATGCGCGAAGAGGGCTACGATTCGAAACAGGTCTACTACTTCTAAGGAGTCAGGGTGGAGCCGAAAGCGACACTTACCGCGGAAGCGCGGATTCTCCTTGAAGCGGTGCTGACGCGCCGTCCCCGGCTGACGCAGGCGCGGCTGCGGCCGAAGATCGAGCGCGTGGTCTCGTTGCTGGTCCGCGAAAGCGGGGCCGCCGCGGCCGGTGAGGACGCCGTGAAAGAGGCGCTGCGCCTGGTGATGCCGCGCTCCATGGAGGGCACTTTCGCGCGGCTGGCGAACCTGGACGCGAACCGGGATTTCAGGGCGGCGATGACGGATACGAATGCCTATTTTGCTTTGCCGCGGCAGGTGAAGCGCTGGCCGCCGGTGCCCTTCACGCCAGAAAAGCCGCCCGCGGCGACGAATGTGCTGGCCTTCTGCGCCAGCCCCCGGAAAGGCGGCAACACCGAGGTCATGGTAGCCGCCGCGGCAGCCGGCGCTCGCGGTGCCGGGGCCAGCGTGACGCAGATCAACCTGAGACAGCTCAATTACAAGTACTGCAACGCCTGCCGCAAGTGCAAGGACCCGGACTACCGGCGCTATTGCTCCCTGAACGACGACATGACGGCGCTCTACCCCCGCATCGCGGCGGCGGACGCCTTCATCTTCGGCTTTCCGGTCTACTCGGAGAGCCACTGCGGGCAACTGGCCGCCTTCTTCGACCGCTGGGATCCGTTTCTCTGGCGTAAATTCGGCGTTAAACGCGGTATGGTGATCGCGGGCTGGGGCGGGCCCGGCCTGGAAAACTACGACCATTTGGTAGAGCACGTGATGTTCATCTTAAAGATTCACCAGATCGAGACGGTCGAGGCGATCTCCGCGAACCGCCTCATCGGCAAGCTGCGCGGCCTGGACGAATCACGCCGCGCCATCCTGCTGCGCCATCCCGATGAGCTGGCGAAGATCGAGGCCGCGGGCCGGGCACTGGTGACCGGGACGCCGGGCGGGGAGGATTAAATGGCGCGTACCGGTTTGATCTACGAGACGGCCACCGCGGCAGAAACAGAAGCGGTGCGGAAACTGATGTGGGTGCTTGGCGCGGGACGCCACTTCCGCACCGCGGAATTCAGCGCCGACCTCCGGGACAACTACACCTTTTACGGCATCGGCGGCACCGTCAGCGACGGCCAGTTCGACGCCGGGATCACGAAGTTCGTCAGGGAACACGCCGCCTGGCTCGGGCAGAAACGGGTGGCGCTTTTCGGGCTCGGCGCGCCGGGCAGCGTCAGCGAAAATGCCTTTGCGCCGCTACAGGAAATCCTCGGTGCCGCGGTGCGGGGCACGGAGACGATTGCGGTGACGCCGCAAACTACTGACCTCGCCGCCCTCGCCGCGGCCGGCCTCCGCCTCAAGGCGATCCGGGACGGCGGGGACGTGCTGTTGCCGCCGGCGGAGATGAAAAAACACGTCGAGGATTTCCTCGGCGGTCACAAGTACTGCATCCTCTGCACCGGCGCCGGGGACCGCGTGCGCGGCACCGCGGTGACCTACACCTATCACCGGGGCCATATTTACATCGTCTGCGAGGGGGCCGCCAAGTTCGCCAACCTGCTGCTGAACGAAAACGTTTGCATCGCGCTGCACGCGCCGTATAACCGGGGCCAGCGCCACGCCGGTATCCAGGTCAGCGGCAAGGTGGCCATCCTGGACCCGGCCAGCGACGCCTACCGCCGCATGATCGAGATCAAGGGCAGCGACTACCGGCGCCTGACGACGCTGCCCTGGATCGTCTGGGGGCTGGACGTGACACTGCAAAAGGCGGAGTTCTGGTGGTCGGAATGGAAAAACCAGGGCGTCAGCCCGAAGCAGAGCTATGATTTTGAAGGCGCCTGAAAGCGCCGGGAGAAAGGCGAACCCGCTGCGATGCTGAAGAAAGTCTTTCCCGTGATCGCGGTCTGCGTCTTCGCGGCGCAGACGGGCATCGCCATTATTTCCCCGCTGCTCAGCGTCTACGCGCATGACATCGGGGACTCCGCGCTCTGGGTGGGGCTGATCTTCGGGGGTTACTCGGTGTCCCGCGCCTTCGTCATGCCGCTCATCGGGCGTCTCTCGGACAGGCGGGGCCGCCGCGTCTTCGTGGCCGGGGGCATGGCCCTCTCCGCGGCGGTCTCCCTGCTCTACATCTTCGCCGACAACCTGACCCTGCTCTTCGCGGTACGCATCCTGCACGGCGCCATCAGCGGCGCTATCGTGCCGCCCGCCCGCGCCTGGATCGCGGAACTCTCGCCGCCGGGCCAGGAAGCCCGCTGGCAGGGCTATTTCAATACCGCCTTCTTCACCGGCGCCGGGGCCGGACCGCTGCTCGGCGGGTTGTTGCACGACACCTTCGCCGCATTTCCGCCCCTCTTTGGCCATTTTGACCCCGGCATGGCGGCCGCCTTCGGCACCATGGGCGCGCTGAACCTGGTGGGCTTCCTGCTGGTGAGCCTGGTACTGCGCGAAACCTCGGAACGCAAGTCCCGGGACCGACCGCCCGTCTCCTTTCGTAACATCGGGCGTTCGCGGCTGTTCCAGGGCCTCTTCGTGCAGCGCTTTTCCAAGGAATTCAGCGTCGCCTGTTTCATCGCCTTCATGCCGCTCTACGTCAGCACCAAGCTGGATATCAGCCTGACGCTGATCGGGGCGCTGCTGGCGGGCAACCTCTTCTTCAGTTCCTGGCTGCAAATCCTCACCGGACGCCTGGCGGACCGCTTCGACCGGCGGCGCATGGTGATCGCCGGTTCGCTGGTGAGCTACGCGGTGATGGCCACCATTCCCTTCGCCGCCAACCTGCGGCAACTGGTGGTGCTCTTCTTCATCCGGGCGCTCGGCACCGCCATCTCGATGCCGGGCAGCGCCGGGCTTTACGTGGGCATCGGCCTGGCGCTGGGGCCGATCCTCTCCGGGCTGGTGGCCGAGTTCACCGAGATCCGCTCCGTGTTCTTCTTCGCCGCCGGTATGGGTTTCATCGGCCTGGTGCTCTTCGCCGTGCTCAGCACCCGCGAACCCAGGGAACCGACGCCGGAGCAGATCATCCGTGAGGAGGAAACGAAATGACGGAACTGACCGAATTCGGCCGGCTGCGCACTTCAGGCCTGACAAAGCCGTTGCCGCGCGCGGAGATGGCAAGGCGCATCCAGGCATTCCTTGACGCGAATAACGTCTGCGTGCTGGCCACCAGCCGCGACGACGTGCCGCGGGCAACGCCGATAGAGTATTATTCCAGAGACCTGGTGCTCTACATCGCCGCCTCGGATCAAACCAAGATCAGGAACCTCAGCGGGAACCCGCGCGCGAGCGTCGGTATTTACAATACCCCCTGCACGGACTGGCAGAACTGGTATGATGTGCGCGGCGCGCAGATCACCGGGGTGGCGGAGCTTTTGCGTAACGAGGCGCAGCCGGAGGCCTATGCGGCGGCGCTCGAGGTTTATAACTGGCGCCTCTACCGCGAGGCGGCCGGCTTCGCCGAAGCGCCGCACAAGACGATCTTCATCAGGGTGATACCGGGCAAAATAGAGTTCCGTGACCTGGGCCTGATGCGTGAAGGCTACGCGCCGAAACAAATCTGGGAAGCGGAAGACGCATAAGGAGCCGAGATGACCACCTTTTTCAAGCTGATGATGACTAGGGCCCACGGCAAGCTGCCCCAGGACGAACTCTGGGGACGCATTGAGACGCTGCTTCGGGGCCAGACGATGTGCACCCTCTGCACCTGCCAGGGGGACGTGCCGCGGGCGACGCCGCTGGAATATTACCTCGACGGGACCTCGCTTTACATGATCGGGCACCAGGGCGTGAAGCTGGGCAACATCCGCGCCAACCCGAACGTATCCATCGGCGTTTACAACCACCCGCACCCCCGCTGGGCCGACGGCGGGGACTGGCTCGGCGTCAACGGGGCGCAGATCAGCGGCGCCGCGCGCCTAATCCCGGACAATGACCCGGAATTCTTCGTGGTGCACCCAAAATTCGCCTCGCCGACGGCGAAACCGGCTGACCCCAGCGTGCCGCCCCGGGGACGCATCATGCTGGTGGTGGCGATGCATCGCGTGGAGTACATGGAGATCGCGCTGAAGCTGGACGGCTACGCCTCGAAACAGGTCTGGACGTTGGACGGCGCCGGGGACTGAATCCCGCGGGCGCCCCGGGGAAATGTTAAAGCGGCAGAATGCCCAGCAGCACCAGGATGCCGAGCACCACGAAAGCGGGACCCGCCAGACCACGTATGCGCAGCCGGGACAGGTTCGGCCTAAGGCGCGGGTGGCGCAGCGTCAACATGACACCGGTCGCAATCAGCGCGATGCCCCACCAGTTCATCTCAATCCCCTTCGGGTGGTCCGCACGCGGGCGCCCGGCATCATTCTACATCGGCGGGACGCGGGGACACCAGGTATAGCGGTTTGGACGGGCGGGCCACGCATTTGATAGAATCGGGTATGGCGCCACTGATCAAGGACTACCGGCTCAGCCTTTCGGAGCCCGCCTGCACCCCCGGCGCGTCGAAGTGGGGTGGCCTGGCCGAAGTCACTACCGACATCAGCCCCGTTTTCCCTTTTTTGAACGCGGTCTGGGAGAGAGCGCGCTACGACCATGAGAACAAAGTACTGGTCTATGACCGCGAGGGCCAGAAGTTCGCCCTCCGGCCCCACGAAATACGCGTCGCCTGGGTCCAGCACATAGCCCACGCCGATGAAATTGTGACCGCCCTGACGGCGGAAATCAACCGCATCTGGGAAAACCGGAGGGAAATCCTACCGGACACCAGGGAGAGGGAATTCCCGGATGTGATGACGCTCTTCAAACTGCTCCCGCGCAGCAATTGCCGTGACTGCGGCTACGCTTCCTGCCTGGCCTATGCGGTGGCGCTGCGCACCGGTGAGGCCGCCCTGGAAGACTGCCCCACGCTGCCAGCACCGGAACTGGAGCAACTGCGCGAGCTCGTCTCCTAACGGTGGCGCCGGCGCCTACCAGCGCGCGATATTCGCGTAGTGCTGCACCGCCGCCATGTTACCGTCCGGCTTGCCCTCTTTGAATGAATTGGCCGGGGTGCGCGGCACATAGGTGTCAATCAGGTGGCGGTAGATCTCCTTGGGGAAGTTGGGCACCTGGTGCGTCTGGCGGTAGCTCGCCAGCGGCAGCGTCGCGGTGAGCACCGTCTCGGTGTCCGAGGCCGCCTCGATGATGACGCAGCCGTTGGGGTCAAAGATGGCGGAATGGCCCTGGCCCCAGGTGAATGCCTCGCCCTCGGTGGTGATGGCGTCATTGACGAAGAGTCCGTAGAAATGACCGGACATGCACTGCGCCTGCAGGTCAACGCGGAATGAATGGTGGTCACTCTGCCCCAGCCAGGCCAGTGGCTTCACCCGCCAGAGACCGGAACCCAGCGTCATGTAACGGATCATCACCTCCGCGCCCTTCATGGCGTAGGCCCGCCCCAGTTCCGGTTCCAGTACCTCCGGGATGATACCGAAATTGCCGATGTCAGTGCGCGCGATGGGGAATAACGCGTCCGTGCCGTAGCGCTCGATGTACTCGTCGAGCACGTCGTAGATAGTGGTCGAGAAACCCAGCCCGGCCAGGTTGCGCGTCTTCCAGCGTTTGAGCACGAACTCTCCGTCCGGGCCGATGATGATGCCCATGTTGAAGAAGTGACCCGGCCAGTCCGGCAGCACTGCGTAACAGCCGAATTCAATGTAGCAGTTATACTCCTTGGCCTTGGCGGCGATGCGTGCCGTCTCCGGACCCGGCACCTCGAGCGCGATCTTCAATATCTGCTCCCGGTTCCAGCGGAAATTGAAACCGCCGATGGGGAATTCGTGGAAGGCGACCAGGTCCTTACGGTCACGCTGTTGCACCTTGTCCAGCAGGGCGATCATGTGGTCCAGGTTGTCCCGTATCCCCTGGGCCGGGTTGTTGTCATCGATAACCTTGACCCGGGACTGCACGATGCATACCTTGATTTCATCACTGCGCAGCGGTACCCGGTCATAGTCCGCAGAAAATGTTTCCGCCATGTTTTCACCTCCAACTCTTTGCGGCTTATGCACGACGCTAGATCACGTCGCTGAACTCGATACCGATGTCCTTGAGAATCACGTTCACCGGCGCGCGCGCGCCCGCATTGAGCCCGGTGCCGGGGTGGGAGGACGGCCCGCAGAGATAGAGGCCGTCGACCGGCATCTTGTAAGCGCCCCAGCCGGGCACCGGACGGTTGGACATCGTCTGGTAGGAGAAACCGCCGATGTGGCTCGGATCACCCTCGATCCAGGCCGGGTTCCAGCGCGCGAAATCAAGCGGTGTGAACGTCTTCTGGGCGATGATGTTCTCCGGTCCCATGTTGGTGGTGCGCGCCTGAATCGTCTTCAGGATGCCGGCCGTCGTCTCATCCCTGATCTCGTCCCAGCGCTGTGGGCCGCCGTTAAGGTAATAAGGCTCCTGGTTGTTGACCCACATGGTGTGCTTGCCCTCAGGCGCCCGGGTGGGATCAAAAAGGGTGGTGGTCAGGATGCCCGGCGAACTGGTGCGCGTGCCGCCGCGGTAGACGCCCAGCAGCCCATCAAGGTATTCACCGTAATTCGTGACGCTGGTCAAATGCACCTGGTAGCCCCGGTTGACGTCCCCACCGACCTTGTACTTCGGGGCCTCGTGCACCGCCAGGTGGATGGTGTAGTACTGGGAACGGTTCGGGCGCAGCCGCCGGATCCAGTTCACGAAACCATCCGGCAGTTCCGCGTCCGGGATCATGTCCGGCAGCGATTTCACGTTGACGCTGGCCACCACCGCCTGCCTGGCACGCAGCTTTTCACCGCCCACCAGGATGACCCCGGTGGCCCGGTTGTCTTTCACAATGATACGCTCCACCGGGGCACTGGTACGGATGGTGCCGCCGTAAGCCTCGATGGCTTCGGCCAGGGCGTCGGTGAACTTGCCCGCGCCGCCCTCGATGGGTTTCATGCCGTGGCCCACATTCCATGGTACCTGGAAGAGTACGCCGTTGGCGGTACCGGCCTCGTAGGGGCCGGTGCGCCCCACCGCCGACCAGCGGGTCATCATGATCTTCAGATAGTCACTCTCAAACCACTCGTTGACGAAGTCGACGCCGTTCATCAGGGTGGTGCGCATCAGCTCCACGCCCTTGGGTGAGCTGCTCATCATGTTGAGGTAGTTGCCGTAGGACGGCGGCGGCATGTTGGAACCCTTGAGCACCGTCGCCAGTAACGGCAGGGCCATGTCATAGAGCTTCCTGAAGGACTCCGCGTCCTTGGGTGAGAACTGCTCGATGGAGGCGCAAGTCTTATCAATGTCCCGGTAGATGGTGATGGCGCGGTCATCGGGGAAGATCTGTACTTCCTGCACCTCCGGCGGCTCCAGGAACTTGATGCCGGAGCGTTTCACCATACCCAACTCGTCGTCCTTGATGATGGGGTTCATGTTCAGCCAGCCCGCCGCGGCGGCGCCCAGGTCATGGCGGAAACCGGGCGCCGTGACCTCCTGGGTGACCACGCCGCCACCGTAGAAGGGGCGCGCTTCCAGCACTAGCGTCTTCAGGCCGGCTTTGGCGAGGTAACCACCGACGATGAGACCGTTATTGCCGGCACCGACCATGATCACATCATATTCGTCGTCCGCCAGCGGCGCCGCGTTCCCGGCGGCCGGTTTTGGCGCCGATGGAGCGGGCGCCGGAGTGGCCGGGGTGGGCTTGGCCGCCGCGGCATCCTCCGTCTGGTGGCGCCGCCGCCAGGCCTTCCAGATGAAGGCCGGCAGAAAGGAAATGATGGGCCACTTCATCACCAGCCC
>CAZPSW010000061.1:0-8178 GCA_964589255.1 uncultured Dehalococcoidales bacterium | reverse complement strand
CATAGCCGTTGGTGACGTATACGGTGTATATGCCGATTTCCTTCGCCAGCCGCGCCGTATCCAGGGAGTATACTAACCAGACGGTGGGTTCGTTATAGGTCCAGGCGATGCCCTGGCAGTCATCAGCTAGCGCCAGGCGGACGGCATCCTCGGGGCTGATGCGGCGGCAGCCGTCGAGGGATTCCCCGCTCACCTCCAGGGCCGAAATGGTCCAGTTCTGACAGTGACGGCAGCGGAAATTGCAGCCCAGCGTACCGAAAGAGAGCACGCGGCTGCCGGGGTGGAAGTGAAAGAGCGGTTTTTTCTCGATCGGGTCCGCCGCCAGGGAGAAGACGGCGCCGTAGTTCCTGTTGTAGAGCGTACCGGCCTCGTTGCGGTACATACCGCAGGCGCCACTTTTACGCGGCAGCAGCCGGCAGCGCCACTGGCAAATGCCGCAGCGCACGATGTCCCCGTCCAGCCGTGAATAGAGCCCGGCCTCGTGTTCCATGCGCCCCCTGTCTGGATTATACCACTCGGACGCGGCACCAGGGGGCGTCACTTGACGCCGCCTGCCCCCGGCCTTAGACTCGACGGTGCCATGAAAGTGATCGGTTTAACCGGCGGCATCGGCACCGGCAAGACCACCGTGGCGCAGCTGCTCGGGGGGCAGGGCGCGGTGGTGGTTGATGCGGACCGCATTGGTCATGAGGTGCTGCGGGAACCGGAGGTGGTGGCGGCGATGGCGGCGGCCTTTGGCCGGGACGTGCTGGATGCCACGGGCGCGGTGGACCGCGCCGCGCTGGCCCGGCTGGTATTCGGAGACCGGGACCGGCTGGAGACGCTGAACCGGCTGACGCACCCGCGAATGCATGCCGTGGCGGCAGCGCAGATAGAGTTCTTCCGGGAACAGGGCCGAGAACAGAGCGGGGTGTTGGTGCTGGACGCGCCGCTGCTCCTCGAGGCGGGCTGGACAGACCTCGTCGACGAGGTCTGGGTGACCACCGCTCCGGAGCGCACCGTGATGGTGCGCTCCGGAGCGCGCACCGGCTTCACCGAAGACCAGGTGCGGGCGCGTATCAAGGTGCAGATGGCTGCACCGGAACGCCTGAAACAGGCCACTGTGATCATCGACACCGAGTGCGGTATGGCGGATCTGGAAAAGCGCGTCGCCGCGCTTTACCTTGAGCGCCTGGCTTAGGGTACCGTGCCACGGGGCACCCCGGCGGCTTGACATCACGCCTGCCGGATTGATACAATGGACGGGTTTGGGAGGCTCGCCATTTACGCGATAATTGAAACCGGCGGCAAGCAATACAAAGTCAGCCCCGGGCAGACGATACAGGTTGACCGCATGGACCTCGACGAGGGTGGCACGGTGGAGATTGACCGCGTGCTGCTGCTGGCGGACGGGGACAAGCTGGAATTCGGCCGGCCGATGATTTCCGGCACCCGCGTGCTGGCTACCTGCCAGCGTAAAGGACGTGGCGATAAGATCCTCGTCCTGAAATACAAGAACAAACGGCGCTACCACATCAAGAACGGCCACCGCCAGCTCTTTACTGAGCTCAGTATTGACCGCATCCTGGGCCCCGGCGAAAAGGCCTCGAAGGTCAAACCGGCTAAGGCGGAGGCCCCGGTGGCGGCGGCGGAACCGGAAGTGAAGGCCAAACCGAAGGCGGCAGCCAAGCCCAAAGCGGCAGCCAAGCCCAAAGCGGTGGCCAAGCCGAAGGTGGCGGCCAAGCCGAAGGCGGCGGCCAAGGCGAAAGCAACGGCCAAGGCGAAGGTACCGGCTAAGGCGAAAGCAACGGCCAAGGCGAAGGTACCGGCTAAGGCGAAGGCGGCCAAACCGAAGCAGACAGGGGATACCAAAGATGGCGCATAAGAAGGGCGGCGGTTCCTCCAGGAACGGTCGTGACAGCAAACCCAAGATGCTCGGCGTGAAGCGTTACGCCGGTGAAAAGGTGACCGCGGGCACCATTCTGGTGCGCCAGCGCGGTACCCGTATCCACCCCGGTAACGGCGTCGGGTGTGGGCGTGATTACACCCTCTTCGCGCTCCTCGACGGCCAGGTGCAGTATGAGCCATACCATAAATATCGGAGGCAGGTCAGCGTCTACGCTGTCTAAACGAATGAAGGAAAAGATTCACCCCCAGTTTTTCGATGACGCCCAGGTCACCTGTGCCTGCGGCAATACTTTTGTCACCAGCGCCACCAAAAAGACGCTCAAGGTTGAGGTTTGCAGCGTCTGCCACCCCTTTTATACCGGGCAGCAGCGCGTCATGGACACCGCCGGGCGGGTGGAGCGCTTCAAACAGCGCTACAACCTGAAATAGGGTTCAAAACGGAGGCGCATTGGAGCGGTTCCGGCCGCTCCTTTCTTTTATGACGATGGCGGATTTCCGATACGGCGGCCAGGCAGTGATGGAAGGCGTCATGATGCGCGGGCAGCGGCACGTGGTGACCGCGGTGCGCCGCCCCGACGGCGAGATCGTCTACGCCACCGACGAATTACACCCCATCTTCACCGGACGGCTGCGTAAAACGCCCTTCATGCGTGGCGTCTTCGCGCTCATCGAGGCGCTTGGCCTGGGTATCAAGAGCCTGATGTTCTCCGCCAGCGTGGCGCTCGGCGAAGAAGCCGAGGACAAATCCTCGGCGTGGTATCTCTGGGGCATGGTGGCCATTTCGATGGTATTCTCGGTGGGGTTCTTCTTCATGGTGCCGCTGGTCATCGCCCGGGCGTTGCCAATCGCGGAAACGGACGCCCTTTTCAGCATTGTCGAGGGCGTGGTGCGCACCGTCATCTTCATTATTTACCTCTCATTGATATCGCTGATGCCGGACATCAGGCGCGTCTTCGCCTACCACGGCGCGGAACACAAGGCGATCAATGCCCATGAGGCCGGGGAAACTTTGACGGTGGCCACCGCCGCCAATTACTCCCGGGCGCACACCCGCTGCGGTACCAGTTTCCTCTTCGTGGTGCTGGTGATCGCGATCATCGTCTTCACCGCGGTGGGGCAGTGGCAGTGGGTGTCCGGCCTGGGTTACCTGGTGCTCTCGCGCATCGTGCTGTTGCCGCTGATCGCCGGTATCAGCTACGAGATCATCTACTTCTCGGCGCGCCACTGCGCCAACCCGGTGGTGCGCGCCGTGATGGCGCCCGGCTTGGCGCTGCAATCGCTGACCACGCGGGAGCCGGACGAGTCACAGCTTGAGGTCAGCCTGGCTTCGCTGGCGAAACTTTTCGAGCTCGAAGGTGCGGTTCCGGTGGAATGCGGAGCACCGGTCCTAAAGGGCGCCGCGGCTCAGGCCGAGTCCGGCAAGTCCTCCGCCGAAAGCGGCGTGTAGAAGCAGGAACGGTTGCCGGTGTGGCAGACCGGGCCCACCGGACGCGCCTTCACCAGTACCGTATCGTTGTCACAGTCAATCGCCACCGAGACCACCCTGATGAAATTACCGCTGGTCTCCCCTTTATGCCAGAGCTCCTCGCGGCTGCGGCTGTAGAACCAGGCATCCCCGGTCTTTAACGTCAGGTTCAGGGACTCCGGGTTCATGTAGCCCAACATCAGCACTTCGCCGTCATCGGCGTCCTGGATGATGGCCGGTAGCAGTCCGCGTTGGTCCAGTTTCAGTTCGATCATGTCACTCCCTAAAAACGATTTGCTTCGTCCAGCGCCAGTTTCAACTTCAGGGCCCCGGTGTAGAGTGCCTGGCCCACGATGGCCCCCTCAACCTCAAACTGGCGCAGCATTTGGATGTGGTGCAGCGTGCTGATGCCGCCGGACGCCACCACGCGCATTCGCGTGTTCTGCGTCAGTTCGTGGATCGCCGAGAAATTCGGTTCCGTGAGCGTGCCGTCACGCTCGATGTCGGTATAGATGATGCGCCGCAGTCCAATGCCCGCCACCTCACGCACCAGGTCTAGCGCGCGCACCTCGGTCTGCATCTTCCAGCCGTGGGTAGCGACGCAGCCGTCACGGGCGTCGATGCCGAGTACGATGGCGCCGCCGTAGCGACGGCAGGCTTCACGCAGCAGGTCCCGGTCCTCGACCGCGGCGGTGCCCAGTATGACGCGTTCCGCGCCGGCCCGCAGGCAGAGGTTGATCGTCTCCATGTCTCGGATGCCACCGCCCAGTTCGCAGGGGATGAGCACCGAGGCGGCGATCTCCCGCACGATGTCAAGGTTGACCGGATGCCCGCTCTCCGCGCCGTCAAGGTCCACCAGGTGCAGCCGGGAGGCACCCATGCCGTACCACTGCAGGGCCATCTCGACCGGATTTTCGGAATAGACGGTTTCACGGGTGTAATCGCCCTGGTAAAGCCTGACGCAGTTGCCGCCGCGCAGGTCAATGGCGGGGATGATTTCCAATGCGGCCTCCGTCTCAAAGTATAGCATTAACGCCTTTCAGATTGACAGTATGGCGCTGAATTGTTACACTGGGCGTACAAAACAGGCCAATTCACTGGCCGGTCACGTTTTTGGCCCCGCCACGTCGCTGGCGATTCCCAAGGAGGTAATTATGAAGTTGACTCTGAGTGCCATCAAGGCCGATATCGGCGGTTTCGTGGGACACTCCGATTCACACCCGGACATTCTGGACCTGGCCCGTGAGTTGCTGGAAAAGCCGAAGCGCAGCGGGCTCTTGATAGACTTTCACGTCACCAAGTGCGGTGATGACCTGCAACTTATCATGACACACCAGCAGGGTGAGGCCGCCGGCTCGATACACGAACTGGCCTGGAACATCTTCACCGAATGCACCGAGCTGGCGCGTACCCTGCACCTCTACGGCGCCGGCCAGGACCTGCTCGCCGACGCCTTCTCCGGCAACGTCAAGGGCATGGGCCCCGGCGTCGCGGAGATGGAGATCGAGGAACGCCCCTCGGAGCCGGTGATCATCTACATGGCGGACAAGACATCATCGGGGGCCTGGAACCTGCCGCTCTACAAGATGTTCGCCGATCCTTTTAATACCATCGGCCTGGTGATCGCGGAGAACATGCACAACGGTTTCGCCTTCACCGTGTTGGACATGATGGAGAATCGCAAGATCATACTCAATACGCCGGAGGAGACCTATGACCTGCTGGTGCTCATCGGCGCGCCCTCCCGTTACACCGTGAAGAGCGTGCACCACCGGGACACCGGGCACATCGCGGCCACCTCCTCAACGCAGAAGCTTTCGCTGATCGCGGGGCGTTACGTCGGTAAAGACGACCCGGTCTGTGTGGTGCGCTGCCAGGGCACTTTCCCCGCAGTGGGCGAGGTTCTGGAACCGTTCTCGGTACCGATCTTGGTCGAGGGCTGGATGCGCGGCTCGCATAACGGCCCGCTGATGCCGGTCTCCCTGGAGGACAGCACCCCGGCCCGCTTCGACGGCCCGCCGCGCGTCATCGGCATGGGCTTCCAACTGGCCGACGGCAAGCTGGTGGGCCCGCGTGACATGCTCAAGGATATCTCCTTTGATCCGGCCCGGAAACAGGCCAACGAGGTCGGTGAATACCTGCGCCGCCACGGCCCCTTTGAGCCGCACCGCCTGCCGCTGAACGAAATGGAATATACCACCATGCCGGTGGTGATGAAGAAGCTAGAGGGTCGCTTCGTGCCCCTGGATGAGAAATACGACTAGCTTTTTAACACCACACGATCTTGAAGGCACCCCACCGGGGTGCCTTCCCGCTATGGGGGGCAAGTGAAGCTGCTGCTGGGCACCGGGAACGGGGGCAAGATCGGGGAATACCGGGAACTGCTGGTGGGCCTGCCGCTGGAACTGGTGACGCCCCGGGAAGCCGGTATTAACGCGGCGATTGACGAAAACCGGCGCACCTTCAGCGGCAACGCGCGTCTTAAGGCCACCACTCTCTGCAAACGCAGTGGCCTGGCCACCCTGGCTGATGACTCCGGCCTCGAGGTCACCGCGTTGCACGGCGAACCCGGCGTGCGTTCCGCGCGTTACGCCGGGCCGGGGGCCACTGACCTGGAACTGGCCACCTACCTGCTGCGTAAAATGACGGGCGTACCGCCGGTAAACCGCGCCGCCCGCTTCCGCTGTGTGGTGGCGCTGGCGCTGCCGGACGGGCGCGTTTTTACGCGCAGTGGCAGTTGCCGTGGCGTCATCGCTTTATCACCGCGGGGTGACGCGGGCTTTGGGTATGACCCTGTCTTCCTGTTGCCGGCACTGGACCTGACGATGGCGGAACTGCCCCCGGAGTTGAAGAACAGGCTCAGCCACCGTGGGCGCGCGGCGCGCGCCATGCGGCCGCTGCTGCGCTCGCTGGCCGCCGAACTGTGATATAATTAGACACGATGACAGGACTATCGGATTCGTTCCAGCGCCCCATTGATTACCTGCGCATCTCGGTCACTGACCGCTGCAACCTGCGCTGCGTCTACTGCATGCCCAAGGGCGGCATCGAGCTGGCCCCCCACCCGGAAATCCTGACCTATGAGGAGATTATGCGCGTGGCCACCGCCGCGGCGAACCTCGGCGTCAGCCGGGTGCGCCTTACCGGCGGGGAACCGCTGGTGCGGGTGGGGCTCCCCGAACTGGTGCGCCAACTGCGCGCCGTCCCGGGCATCACGGACATTTCACTGACCACCAACGCCGTGCTGCTGGCGCGGGACGCGGTGGCACTCAAGGACGCCGGTTTGAACCGCGTCAATATCAGCCTGGACACCCTGAAGCCGGAGCGTTTCACGCGCATCACGCGCGGCACCGCCCAAATTGAGGATACACTGGCGGGCATCGTGGCGGCGCAAAGCGCGGGGCTGGAGCCGGTGAAGATCAACATGGTGACGCTGGCGGGCGTCAACGATGACGAGATCATCGATTTCGCGCGCAAAACGATCGACTCAGGCTGGCACGTGCGCTTCATCGAGCACATGCCCTTCTACGGCTCCGCGGACCACGCCCAGGGTTTTATCTCGGCGCGGCAGGTCAAGGACCGGCTCTGGGAACTGGGCAAGATGGAGCCTTTCCACCACCAGCACGCTGGCGGCCCGGCGCGGTACTACCGTTTCCCCGGCGCCAGTGGCTCGGTCGGTTTCATCACCGCCGTCAGCGAGCACTTCTGCTTTCAGTGCAACCGGCTGCGCCTGACCGCCGACGGCAAGCTCCGGGCCTGCCTCATGTCCGAGGACGAGGTCGATCTCAGGGACCCGCTGCGCGCCGGTGCCAGCGATGACGACATCAAGGCCCTGCTTTCCGGCGCCGCCGCCGCCAAGCCTTTACAGCACAAATTGCAACAGGACGGGGAGGAGACATTACGGCGCCCGTTCTCCCAGGTCGGTGGTTGAAGGTGGCAGACCAATCCCCGTTATCACACCTTGACGCGGCGGGCCGCCCACGTATGGTGGATACCTCCGCCAAGGCCGAAACATCACGTCGCGCGGTCGCCCGGGGCCGCGTTACCATGAGCCCGGCAACGCTGGCATTACTGGCCGATGGTGGGCTGCCCAAGGGGGACGTGCTGACCACGGCGCGCCTGGCGGGCATTGCCGCGGCGAAGCTGACGCCGCAGCTGATACCGCTCTGTCACCCACTGCTACTGGACGAGGTCACGGTGGATTTCGCCCTGGACCGGGAACGCAGCAGCGTTGAGATCGAGGCCGCGGTGCGCTGTAGCGGCAAGACCGGCGTCGAGATGGAAGCGCTGACCGCCGTCAGCGTCAGTGCCCTGACCGTCTATGACATGGTCAAGGCGGTGGAGAAGGCGGCGCGCATCACCGACATCCGCCTGGTGGAAAAGCACGGCGGCAAGAGCGGGGACATGGTACTGGAATAGAGCTGGCGCGGCGCGCGTACCTATTGCCCCGGCCAAAATCTTGGTGTATACTACCCGGTTACCGGCCACATGCCGGATCCGACACCAGGCGTCGCGCAAATGCCCTGGGGCAGGCTGTTTTTAGGGGCCTGTCTGTGGTAAAATGAATATCCGTCGGCGCGTCCGCGCGACGGTTTGATTCGGGGGTAAACACATGAAACTATCGTGCCTGCAAGAAAACTTGAACCGTGGTCTCAACATCGTCACGCGGGCGGTGGCCGCGCGCACCACGCTGCCGATCACCAATAACGTGCTGCTGTCCACGGACCAGGGCCGCCTGAAGCTGGTAGCCACCAACCTGGAGATGGCCATCACCTACTGGCTCGGGGCTAAGGTTGAAGAGGATGGCGCCATCACCGTGCCGGCGC
>CAZPSW010000060.1:0-8341 GCA_964589255.1 uncultured Dehalococcoidales bacterium | reverse complement strand
CCGCTGCGCACTCCATGGAAGCCGCTGAGCCCGGACTTGAAAAAGCGTTGCCGCAGCCTCTCGCGGTGCCCCTTACCCCCGTTTTCCGCTGATTCCGTCACGTCTCACCCGAACTAAATGTCGGGCTGCTCCAGGCGCAACCCACCGGCGCCGACCAGCGCCTCTACCTTTGCCCTGAGGGCCTCATTATAACTGGTGAAGAGTGATTCCAGCTTGAGCTGTACCACGCTGGTGGTTTTTTCCACGTTGACCACCACCTCATCCCGGCCGGGGTAGGCCTCCAAGATTTCGGTGATGCTGTCCAGGAGCGCCCGGTCATCCGTTTCGTCCCCGCTCTGACGCAGGTTGATCACCAGCCGCTGCGGCGGGTTTTCGGGGGCACTGGAGACACGCAGCAGCCCCGAAGCGCGCTCCGGTTCCGCCACCTGGTCCAGATAACTTACCGCGTCGCAGACCACCTCTGCCTGGTCACGCCGCGTGCGCACCTTGCCGGTGACGTAGAGATAATTGCCCTCGACCCAGAATTCCTGGGTCTTCTCGTAGACGTCCGGCCAGGCCACCACCTCGACGCTGCCCTCAAGGTTGGCCAGGGTGGCGCTGGCGAAAGCCTCCCGCTTCTTCGTCATCAGCGTCCGCACCTGGGCCACCTCCACCCCCAGGGCCACCGTCTGCCCCTCCATGTCCGGGTTGATCTGGGACAGGTCAGTCAGGGAACCGGGGGGCATCTTGCGCACGTAAGCCGAGAGTGGATGCTCCGAGAAATGAGTGCCCAGCAGTTCTTTCTCCCACTGCACCACGTCACGGGTGGCGGCGGCGGGACCGCTGTTGTCCA
The DNA here is from genome assembly GCA_964589255.1 of uncultured Dehalococcoidales bacterium. GTDB lineage: Bacteria > Chloroflexota > Dehalococcoidia > Dehalococcoidales > SURF-40 > CAZPSW01. The sequence continues at coordinate 7,509 of CAZPSW010000060.1, read as the reverse complement.
GTGAAAGCGCCGGCAGGGGCACCTCGGCGGACTGCCCGAAGAGGTCGAACATGGTCGTCTGCCCCGTCTCCCGGCGGTGCTGCTCGGTGGCCGAGAGGTCCATGATGCGCGGCACGTTACGTAGCAGCATACCGCGTTTCGTCAACGCCTGATCGTCACCCTCCCCGTCGACTAACGAATCCAGCGCGCCAACCCGGATCAGGCTCTCCACCACGCGGCGGTTGGCCTGGCGCAGGTCCGCGCGGCGGCAGAAGTCTTCGAGCGTGGCGAATTCACCGTGTTCTCGCCTTTCTTCGAGGATCGCCTGCACCGCCCCGGTACCGACGTTCTTCACCACCGCCAACCCGTAACGGATGCCGGTTTCGCCGCCACCATTGGCCTCGATGGCGAAGTTCTCCTGGCTACGGTTAATGTCCGGCGCCAGCACCGGCAGGCCCAGGCGGCGGCACTCGTTGATCGCGCTGACCAGCTTTTCCGTATTCTCCGCGTGGGTGGCCAGCAGCGCCGTCATGTATTCCACCGGGAAGTTGGCCTTGAAATAGGCCGTCTGGTAGGCGATCATGGCGTAACTCACGCTATGGGCCTTGTTGAAAGCATAACCGGCGAAGGGCAGGATCAGGGCGAAGATGTTGTCCGCCATCTCCGGGGGGAAGCCCTGCCCCACCGCCCCGGTCACGAAATTGGCCCGCTGCTGCGCCATCACCTCCGCCTGTTTCTTACCCATCGCCTTGCGGAAGACATCCGCCTGGCCCAGGCTGTAGCCGGCAAACTCCCGCACGATGAACAAGACCTGGTCCTGGTAGACGATGACGCCGTAAGTCTCCTCGAGGATCTTTTTCAGCGCCGGGTGGGGGTAAACGATCTCCTGCTCGCCGTGCTTGGCGTGGATGAAACGGGGGATGTGCTCCATGGGGCCGGGGCGGTAGAGCGCCACCATGGCGGCGATATCACTGAAGGTGGTGGGGCGCAGATCCCGGATGTAGCGGCGCATACCGCTGCCTTCCAGCTGGAAGATGCCGGCCGTCTCCCCGGAGGCCAGTAATTCGAAGGTGGCGGGGTCATCCATCGGCAGATTGGAGATGTCGACCTCTTTGCCACGGCTATCCCGCACGATGTCCCGCGCCAGGCTCAGCGTGGTCAGGTTGATCAGGCCCAGGATGTCCATCTTCAGCAGCCCGATGCGCGCGATGTCACCCATCGGGTACTGCGTCATCGCGGTCACCGCGCCGCCCTGGCGCACCACCCGCTGCAAGGGCACGTTGAGCGTCAGCGGCTCCCGCGCGATGACCATGCCCGCGGCGTGGGTGCTGGCGTGACGCGCAATGCCCTCAACCTTTTGCGCGGTGTCGATCAACTGGCGCGCCGCTACTTCGTCCCGGTGCATGCTGCCAAATTCCGGGCTCTCCTCCAGCGCCTGCGCCAGCGTCATACCCACCGCGGAGGGCACCGCCTTGGCGATGCGGTCAACCTCCCCGTAGGCCATGCCCAGCGCCCGGCCGGTGTCCCGCAGCGCGGCGCGCGCGCCCAGCGTGCCGAAGGTGATGATCTGTGCCACGTGGTCCTGGCCGTAGCGCTCCGTGAGGTAGATGATGACCTCGTCCCGGCGGTCATCCTGAAAGTCCAGGTCGATATCCGGCATCTCCTTACGCTCGATGTTCAAAAAGCGCTCGAAGACGAGGGTGTGTTTCATCGGGTCGATCCCGGTGATGCCGAGGCAGTAGAGCACGATCGAGGCGGCGGCGCTGCCGCGTACGCCCACCATGATGCCCTGGCGACGCGCGAAGGAAACGATGTCCCAGACCACCAGGAAGTAGTTGGCGAACTCGGTCAGGCGCACCACTTCGAGCTCATAGCGCAATCGTTCCAGGATTTCCGGGGAGGGCGCCGGGTAATGCGTCCCCAGCCCTTCCGCGCAGAGCCGCTCCAGGTATGCCTGTGGCGTCAGGCCGTCGGGAATCTCGATCTCCGGCAGGTGCAGCCGGTCGAATTCCAGTTCCAGGTGGCACATCTCGGCGATGCGCCCCGTATTTTCCAGTGCCTCCGGCGCCGCGGGGAAGAGTTCCGCCATCTCCTCGGCGCTGCGCAGGTAGAAGCCGTCATCCGCCATGCGCATGCGTTTTTCGTCGGCGACAGTGGTATTGGTGCCGATGCAGAGCAAGAGGTCGTGAATCTCCGCGTCCTCCCGGTTGATGTAATGCAGATCATTGGTGGCCACCAGCGGGATGCCCAGTTCCCGCGAAAGCTCGATCAGGAACTGGTTGTAGCGCTGCTGCTCCGGGATGTCGTGCTGCATCAGTTCCAGGTAGTAGTCCTCAAAGGTGTCCCGGTACCAGCACGCCGCCTGCTTGGCGTCCTCGGGGCGGCCCTGGTTGAAGAGCTGCGCCACCTCCCCGGCAAGGCAGGCCGAAAGCGCCACCAGCCCACCGGAGTACTGCGCCAGCAGTTCCTTGTCCACCCGCGGTTTGTAGTAAAAACCTTCAAGCTGCGCCCGACTGGTGAGTTGCAGCAGGTTGCGGTAACCGTCGAGGTTCTTCGCCAGGAGTATCAGGTGGAAGTTCTCCCGCCGCCCCTTGACGGGGTCACGGTCACGGCGGCTGCCGCCGGCGACGTAGGTTTCACAGCCAATGATCGGCTTGATACCCTGGGCGTGACATTCCTGGTAGAATTCCAGGGCGCCGTACATGGTGCCGTGATCGGTAATCGCCAGGGCGTCCATACCCAGTTCTTTGGCGCGCGCCACCAGCTGCGGAATACGGCACATGCCGTCCAGCAGACTGTATTCGGTATGGACGTGAAGATGGGTAAACATACGCCTCCGTCAGGCCATTATTTTAGCACAATACAGGGGCTGGTGTTGCCACTGTACCGCCCGCGGAGGTATGCTTTAGCGGACCGTTTCGGAGGTGAAATATATGGCCCGCCTCGGCTGGACAGGCGCCGGAATTCTCTTCACGCTGGCTATACCACCGGCGCTGCTCAGTGTCGTCATCGCCTTCGCCGTAAACTCCGTGCCGCTCTACAATTCCGGCTTCGAAAAATACCACACCGGCGCCACCACCGGCCTGGAAATGCCCCAGATGCATTACGCCGCCAGGGAGCTGGTGGCTTACTGGAATTCCAGCGAAGAATTGATCTCCGTGACAGTGCAGAAGGATGGGCAGCCGCTGAATCTCTTCCGCGAGCGCGAAACGCAGCACCTGAAGGATGTGAAAGACCTGATGCGGCTGGACTACAAGGTGCTCGCCATTTCCGGGGGCGGGCTGATCCTGCTCAGCGTGATCTATGCCCTCCGCCGCCGCTGGCGCGGGCTGGCGGGTGCCGCGTTCCGGGGCTGTGGGCTGACGCTGGCCCTGGCGACGGCGCTCGGCATTGCCAGCCTGGTGGACTTCAACGCGCTCTTCACCCGGTTCCACCTGCTGAGCTTCAGCAACGACCTCTGGCTTTTGGACCCATCACGTGATTACCTCATCATGCTCTTCCCGCACGGCTTCTGTCAGGACTTTTTTCTGATCTGTTCCGGGGCGGTACTGGGGCTGACGATTTTGATTGGCGCCGGCGCCGGGATCTACCTCCGCAAAACACGCTAGGCGGCACGTTCCGGTAGTGACCCGCCCGCCCACGGGCGCCAAAACCGCTATACTAACCCACCCGGTTCTCCCGTTTTCTCTGGCGCGGCGTCAGCCGCGCCACACTTTCTGCCTCTACACCCCGGTGCACCACCTACCCCCGCATATATGCAAAACTGCTATACTTAACCCATGTCTGATAGTGAGGTACCGCGTGGAAATTAAAGTAAAAGACGCCGAAATCACCCGTTTCCGGGCAGATGCCCTGATATTGCCCGTATATGAGTCCGAAAAAAGGCTCCGCGGGGAGCTCGCCGCAGTCGATAAAAAGCTCGGCGGCGCGGTCAGTGAGCTGTTAAAGAACGGCGAGATCAAGGGTAAAGCCGGTGAGATGACAGTGCTCTTCAGCCTGAAAAAGCTCCCGGCCACCCGTCTGGTGGTGCTCGGCCTGGGCAAGGCCAGGACGCTTGACGCGGAAGTGTTGCGCCGCGCCGGGGCGGGCCTCTCGCGCCGCGCCCGGCGCCATGGCTGGCAGACGCTGGCCATCGGCGGCCTGGACACCCTGAAGGCGGAGACGGTGGGGCAGACCGTCGCCGAGGGCGCCAGTCTGGGCCTCTACGGCTTCGACAAGTATCTCTCCAAGAAAGACAAGGGCACCGACGTGAAACGGCTGACCCTGCTGGAGCCGGACCGCCAGCGTCGCGCCGGCCTGCGCGCCGGGGCCAGCCGTGGCCTGGTGCTGGCCGCCGCCCAGGCACTGGCCCGCGACCTGGTCAACGAACCCTCCAACTATATGACCGCCAGTGACCTGGCGGCGGTGGCGGACAAGGTCGCCACCGATAACGGCCTGGAGATCACCGTCTTTGACATCGACAAGATACGGGAGATGGGCATGGGCTGCCTGCTGGGTGTCAACCGCGGCAGCGCCCAGCCGCCGCAGTTCATCCGCCTTGATTACCGCGGGCGCGGCGGCGACGGCATCGACCTGGCGCTGGTGGGCAAGGGCGTCACCTTCGACAGCGGCGGCATCTCCCTGAAACCGGGGGCCGACATGGGGGACATGAAGGGTGACATGGCCGGGGCCGGGGCCGTCATCGCCGCCATCGGCGCCATCGGCCAGCTGAAGCCGAAGATTAACGTCACCGCGCTGGTGGCCGCCACCGAGAACATGCCGGACGGTAACGCCTACAAACCGGGGGACGTACTGACCGCGATGAACGGTAAGACGGTGGAGATCGTGAATACCGACGCCGAGGGCCGCCTGACACTGGCCGACGCCCTGAGCTATGCCAACCAGATCAAGGCGCGGCGCATTATTGACGTGGCCACCCTGACCGGGGCCTGCGTGGTGGCGCTGGGCAGCATCACCAGCGGTGCTTTCGGCAACCACCAGCCGCTGCTGAACCGCGTGCTGCGCGCCGCCAAAGACACCGGTGAGCGCACCTGGCAGATGCCGTTGGATGACGTTTATAAAGAACTCAACAAGAGCGACATCGCGGACCTGAAGAATGCCGGCAGCCGCTGGGGTGGCGCCATCTCCGCGGCGCAGTTCCTTGGTGAGTTCGCGGGGAAAACCCCCTGGGTGCACCTGGACATCGCGGGGCCGTCCGATACCAACCGCGAAGACGGTTATCTTTCCAAGGGTGGTACCGGGGTACCGGTGCGCACTTTGGTGGCGCTGGCTCTGGGGCTGGCGGGTTAGGCCAACCCGGCTCAGATCAGGGCGCTCTTTTTAGGGTGGCCCCATCCCCTTGATTACCGGTGTCTTCCGGCACGGGTGAAACCTTTTTTTATCCCGCCCACCTGCCCTTGATTTTTGTAGGGTTTCACCCTACGACCTCATCCGGGGAAGGGGATGAATTGTTAAGAGGCTCCGCCTCTTTGACTCCTGTGACGCTGATATTAGCGATATATAATGCGGCGGCGCATCTGACGCTGGTATTAAAGCACGGCGTTAGAACCGCCGGCGCAAACCCGATGGCATAATCCCCTGGGACGGCGCCCCTTTTAACTCTTCTTCCAGGCCGCGCCGATGAGGGTGTTGACATCATTCACACCATCCGCTGACAGGTAACCGCGGATGCCCTCGATCACGGCCAGCGGCGCCGCCGGGTCTTTCATCGCCGCGGTGCCCACCTGGACGGCGCGTGCCCCGGCCAGCAGGAACTCCACCGCGTCCTCGCCGGTGGCAATGCCGCCGCAACCCACCACCGGGATCTCCACCGCCCGTGTCACCTCGTAGACCGCGTAGAGCGCCACCGGCTTGATCGCCGGGCCGGAAAGGCCACCGCTGATATTGCCCAATATGGGCCGGCGGGTGTGGGCGTCGATGGCGATGCCCTTCAGCGTGTTGATCACGGTCAAAGCGTCCGCCCCGGCGTCTTCCACTTCCATCGCCAGTTCCACGATGTCGGTGACGTTGGGGGTCAGTTTCACCAGCACCGGCAACGTGGTGCGCTCTTTGACCAACCGTACCAGCCCCGCGGCAAGCTTGGGATTGGTGCCGAAGACCATGCCGCCGAGTTCCACGTTGGGGCAACTGATGTTCACTTCAATGGCACTGACGCCGGGTACGCCGTCAAGCCGGGAGGCGATCTCCGCGTAGTCCCCCAGCATCTCCCCGGCGATGTTCACGATGGCGCTGACCCCGAGTTCGGCCCAGCGTGGTGCCACGTCCCGGATCAGGGCGTCCACGCCGATGTTCTCCAGCCCGATGGCATTGAGCACACCGTAGGGCGTCTCGGTGATGCGCGGCTGCGGGTTGCCCTCTTTCGGTTCCAGGGTGGTGCCCTTACTGACGATGGCCCCGAACTCTCTGACGTCCACCAGCCCGTCATATTCCAGGCCGTTACCGAAGGTGCCGGAAGCGGTCATGACCGGGTTCTTGAGCTTGAGACCGGGCGCTATTTCCACGGACAGGTTCATGTCACTCCTCTCAGGCCGGGTTATACGGGGGCCACCCGCCCTGATTATAGCCCGCCGGGCCCCCGGATTCAAGCGAAACTGGCCTTAAACGGGGCGCCGTTGTATCATGATTGGGTCATGGACAGAGACATCAGCGCAATACGGGAAAACGTGCGGCAGTTGCTCACTGAGCTGCCCGCCAGGGTGACACTGGTGGCCGCCGCCAAGGCCCGCCGCCCGGCGGCGGTGCAAGCGGCCATTGAGGCCGGCGTGTGCGTCATCGGGGAGAACTACCTCCAGGAGGCGGTCGCGGCCCACGCCGTGATCGGTAACGCCGTACGCTGGCATTTCATCGGGCATTTGCAGGGCAACAAGGTGAAACGCGCGGTGGCGCTCTTTGATGTCATCGAGACCGTCGACACGCTGGCCCTGGCGCGTGCGGTGGACGCTGCCGCGGCGGCGGCGGGCAAGGTGATGGCGGTGTTGATCGAGGTCAACAGCGGCCGTGAGCCTCAGAAATCCGGCGCGGACCCGGAGGCGGTGGTGGCGCTGGCGCGGCAGCTGAGTACGCTTCAGCACCTGCGCCTTGAGGGGTTGATGACGGTGGGTCCCGGGAATACCGGCGCGGATGCCCTGCGCCAATGTTTCGCGCTGACGGCGCGCCTGCGGGATGAGATCACCGCCCTCGGCCTGCCGGGCGTCAGCATGGGCTGCCTTTCAATGGGCATGACGGACAGTTACCGCCTGGCCATCGCTGAAGGGGCTAACATGGTACGGCTCGGGACGCGTATTTTCGGCCCACGGTGATTGACAAATCTTGTTTCTCGGCTATAATCGCGGTATAATACCGAGTTGTCCGTGATGGCGGATATAGTCTCGTGCCGAAGTGGCGGAATGGCAGACGCGCTACGTTCAGGGCGTAGTGTCCTTATGGGCGTGAGAGTTCAAATCTCTCCTTCGGCACCAAATCCAGCGCTTGTAGCTCAGTTGGATAGAGCGCAGGCTTGCGGAGCCTGAGGTCGTGGGTTCGAGCCCCTCC